>NZ_JBNHHC010000010.1:0-258821 GCF_059091865.1 Arthrobacter sp. B0316-1-20
CGCGCTGTTCCTCGGATAGTGAACTACTTGCCTGCATAAAACTGCTCCCCGGGAGTCGGAACTGAATTTCTCAGTCCAACTTCCGGGGAGCAGTTCAAAGGCAGCATGACCCCTTGACGAAGAACATAGGGACACCCCCCCGATTCCCCCGATGAGCGGCTGACCGTCTGCCGCAACCCCGCCCTGGCCAAAGACGGGCCGCCAACGCACCGAGCTGCTCGCAGCCACCGAAGAAGAACGCGCCGCCGTTGCCGCTGCCGTCAAGCGGGCCGGCTCACCGGGGCCGGGAAGATCGGATCCTTGCCGGCAAAATCATCCACATATACAAGATGGCCAAACACTTCGACCTGCACATCACCGACACCACGTCGGCCCCACAAGACGGCAGTAGGAGATCGAAGACGAGAGCGCGCTCGACGTGATCTACATCATCCGCATCTCTGTAGTCGCCGAGCGGATGGATGCGGCCGAAACCGTGCATGCCTACAAGTCGCTGGCCAAGGTGGAGAAGATGTTTGATCGCTGAAATCCGTCGGACTGCTGATCCGCCGGGTTTACCACCGTACCGAGGACAGCACTCGCGCCCACGTCTTCCTCTGTATGCTCGCCGGGCACCTGATCTGGCACTGTGCCACGTCTGGGCGGCGCTGACCTACACGGATGAGAACCAACCCGAGCCCGAAAAACCGGTCGCGGCCGGCCTATCCGCTCACCCGAAGCCGGGCCAAAAGGCTTCCACCCGCACCCTCGCCGACGACACCCGGCCTACAGCTTTCCGCGCCCTGCGGGGCCATTTAGCCACCCGGGCCCGGAACACCCTGCGCTCGACCGGCACCACTACCAACTTCGAACTCACCGCCCTGTCGACACCCGTCCAACGCCAAGTACAGGACCTCATCGACCAGCCTGAACACCTGGCGCAAGTAGAAAACCACCCACAAGAACTCCCGGAATCCCCGAAAACGCCGGGATTCCGGCGTCTCCGCTTAATGATCGATCCCTGTTGCCGCGATTGGCCGGAGGACTGCTCGCTGGGCACGAGCTCGAGGTAGGAGCCGATGGAGGAACCGGCGAACCCGGTCAAGGTCACATACGACGCGTAGGGCGCCGATTCCGAGCAGGATCCTGCTCCGGACCGGCCGTCCCGGTCATTCCGATCTGCCGAATCCGGGAACA
The DNA here is from genome assembly GCF_059091865.1 of Arthrobacter sp. B0316-1-20. NCBI lineage: Bacteria > Bacillati > Actinomycetota > Actinomycetes > Micrococcales > Micrococcaceae > Arthrobacter > Arthrobacter sp. B0316-1-20. The sequence continues at coordinate 1,177 of NZ_JBNHHC010000010.1, forward strand.
GCCGCCCAACCGACAAAGCGCCGTCCGGCTTCGAGTGGAGCCGGACGGCGCTTTGTCGGTGCTCAGGCAGGGCGGGGGATGAATTCGAACCGCCAGGTGGGGCGACACACATGTCTGGTGACCGGAAGAGGGCCGGGAGATCCGGCCCTCTTCCCAGCCCCCGCTTCCTTCCGGAAACTACGCCGCGGGCACGTCCCGGTATATGACGTCGATCCTGCCTTCAAGAGAGGCTTCACTGATACTGTCCCGCAGCGTCTCGCAGCCGGCGAACTGTTCCACCGGATCATCCCCCCGGCAGGAGGCGGGGCGTTCCCGGCAGGCGTTCATGGCCTCCGCGGTCCACTGGATGCTGGTCTGCTGCCAGCTCGACTTGCGGACCAGCACTCGGGCGATGCATTCGCGGCAGGCCAGCGGCTGCATCGGCTTGTCCAGCAGCCTGTCATCAGTTGTCGCTTCCATCAGACCAGCTGCCCCGCTGCAGCCTTGCGCAAGGCCAGGTTGTTGGCTACTTCCTTCTGCCAGCTTTCCATCGGCCTGGTGGTATCCAGCTCGTACTCAAAGCGGTCCGTCATTTCCGGTTCAACGTCCGCAACGTCCCGGAAGAATTGTTCGTACCACCGCCGGAGCTGGTAAACGGGCCCGTCCTCCTCGCACAGGAGCGGATTGTCGATCCGGGCCTTGTTCTTCCAAATCTCCACGTCCTGGCCGAATCCATAAAGGACCCAGGCAGCCTGCTCGGACGCGATTTCGTCCGGGTCACCCTCCAAGTCCGGGTTCTTATCCACAATGATGCCGGACATAAGCACAAACGAGTTCGCATCTATGGGGTAGTGCGCATTGATCAGCACCGTGTCCAACTCGAACTTGTCATAAACGTAGTTCAGTTCATCGATCATGAAAGAAGGTCCAAAGTACGATGCCACGGAGTTGGTCCTCAGCATCTTCGGTGCATTGGGATCGGCATTTTCCGGGGCAAGATCTTCACGGACAATGCCGTCGAAATACTGGGTTGCCACATGGCCCTCAAAGACGTTCTTGAAGTAGGTGGGGAAGCTGCCGTGGATGTAGAAGAAGTGCGCCATGTCGACGATGTTGTCCACGACCTCGCGCGTGTTGGTGTGGACCACGATCTCGTTCCACACCCACTTTGTCCACCTGTCGGACGTCGCCCCCTCAATCCGGGGAATGATGACGTCCTCCGGCGGAGGATTGCCTTCGGGATCATTCCAGACAAACAGCAGGCCGTCCTGGTCCAGCGTCTGCCAGGTGCTGGTCCGCGCGCGCAGTGGAACCCGGCGCCCGTAGGGAATTTCCTTGCAGCGCCCATCGCCTCCCCAGCGCCAGTCATGGAACGGGCAAGCAATCTCGTTGCCTTTGACGGTGCCTTGCGAAAGATCCCCGCCCATGTGGCGGCAGTAGGCGTCCAAGACGTTGACCTTGCCGTCGCTGCCGGTGAAGATCACCAGCTTCTGGCCGAACGCGTTGATGGTGTGCGGCTTGCCGTCCTTGTACTTCTCCGACAGTCCCAGGCAGTGCCACCCCCTGGCATAGCGTGTTGGTACCTCGCTGGTTTCGATCTTCCTGATTTCGTCCTGCTCCGGCTCAACAGTGCTCATGTGGAATCCGTCCTTTCAGATACGCCTATTCGGACTCGAACGTCTCGAACCTGAAATCTAGGCACACCTCACGGCGCGCGCGGGGAGAAGTCCCGATGTGCGGGACAGGCAATGGTCCTGCTGGGTGGGACGGCCCGCCGACGGATGCCTACCGTTCTGGTTGTCTGGGTCCGTACCGGCCAACGACAGGAGGGGCAATGATGGAAAGCGAACAGGATTGGGACGGCGAGTACGACGTCGTCGTGGTGGGTTCCGGGGCGGGAGCCATGGCGGGGGCCTTCAGCGCAGCATCCCGTGGATTGCAGACAGTGGTGGTAGAGAAGACGGAACTTCTGGGCGGCGCCTCGGCCTATGCCGGCGCCTCCTGCTGGCTGCCCGGCACCCAGGTGCAGGAGAGGGCAGGGGTGGAGGACTCCACCGAGGCAGCAGAGGCCTATCTGGTATCCGTGCTAGGCGAGGAGCAGGCCGAACGCCGAGAAGCCTTCCTTGCGACCGCGCCTGAGCTGGTCAAGACGCTTGAGCATGATCCGGCGATCGAATTCTATTGGACCGCCTTTCCCGACTACTTTCCGGGCCCCGGCCGAATGGACCTGGGACGCTCGATGATGCCGGTAGACCTTCCGCGCGAGGAGATCGGTGAGCTGGCCGCCCTGGTGCGCCCGCGGGTGGAGAATGACCGCTACGGCGATCCGCATCCGGATGGCCCGCTGACCGCAGGGCAGGCACTGATCGGACGCCTGCTGCTGGCCTTCACCAACACCGGCAACGGCACCGTCCGCACTGGAACCGCGATGACAGGCCTCATCATCGAGGACGGGAGGGTGGTTGGCGTCAGCGTCGACACTGCCCACGGCCCGCAGCGGCTTCGCGCCGCCTCGGGAGTGCTCCTTGGTGCCGGAGGCTTCGAGGCCAACGGGCAGATGCGGCGGGAAAGCGGGACCCCCGGATCCGCAGACTGGACCATGGCTCCTCGTGGTGCCAACACCGGCACTGCCATCCGTGCCGCGCAGGCGGCCGGGGCCGTCGTCGAGCTGATGGATGAGGCCTGGTGGTGCCCCGGTGCAGCGCAGCCTTCGGGAAGTGCCGCTTTCACCCTTGGTCTCCGGGGCGGCCTGATCGTGGACGGAACCGGGAAACGCTACGCCAACGAGTCCCAGCCCTACGACCGGATGGGCCGCGAGATGGCGTCCGCAGCAGGGGAGCGCATTCCGTCCTGGTTCATCTTCGATTCGCGCTTCGGCGGGCAGCTGCCGGCCATTATGCGCCCGGACAATACACCGCCGGCGGATCATCTTGCCGCCGGAACCTGGATCCAGGCGGACAGCCTCGGCGAGCTGGCCGAACACACCGGACTTCCCGCGGATGCGCTGGAGGAGACCGTGGGGCGGTTCAACGGCTTCGCCGAAAACGGAATTGACGAGGACTTCCACCGGGGAGAGGACCCCTACGACCTCTTCTTCACCGACCCCTCGCATGGCCCCAATCCCGCCCTCGTAGCGCTGGACACGCCGCCGTACTTCGCCGCGCGCATGGTGCTCAGCGATCTTGGCACCAAGGGCGGACTGCGCACCGACCCGGACGCCCGCGTCCTCACGGACAGCGGGGAGCCGCTTCCCGGGCTCTACGCGGTGGGCAATACCAGCGCCTCCTTCTCCGGCCGCTTCTACCCCGGGCCCGGCATCCCGCTCGGCTCCGCCATGGTCTTCGCCTACCGTGCGGTCCAGGACATGGCCGCCCCGGCAGCTGCCGGCTGAGCATATCCATTGCCTCCGGCCTCGGATACATGAGGCGGGGGCCAGGACAGGGAGGGCACCGGCTAGGGAATGGGGCAAGCCCTATCTTCGCTGATGCGCAACGCAGAGACCCGTTTCCCCAACCCTCCGGCGCCGTCCCGTTCTGCTCCAGCCCGTCCAGGAAGACGACGGCGACGTCACCGGAGAGGTCCTCATAGGAGTATTCCGGGGAGAGCCGGGGAACCGTCGGCCGGTCACCCAGGTCTAGTCGTGCATCATCCCGTGCGCCGCCTTGCCACCCCGGGAATGCGCCTGCCCGAATGCCCCTCTCGGGCGTTTCCACCCAAGCGTTTCCACCCGGGCGTGTCACGGCGGGCCGTTCTGCGCCGCTGACTCTTGTCGGATGGTTCCCTCGGTGTCAAGAGTTGTTGAAACTGCCCGCCAATGCTCTCCACCCAGACGGTTATTTTCGACAAGTGGCGAAATCACACCCCAGTGGTCTCAGCGGGCTACTGGAACTAGGCCATCAACCCATCGAGAAAAAGAATGGCGCAATCGTCGGCTAGCCGGTCCATCGAATATGTCGATGACGGCTTGAACCATCGGGCAGTCAGCCAAATGGAATCGCGCAGCAGCCGGTGGACAACGTGTGCATCGAGATCTTTTCTAAAAATACCAGCGTCGAGGCCGCTTTCTAGGGTGTCAACCCACATCCGGGCGATCTCGCTACTAATTGCACGGGCTCCCGTGGCTTTCGGAAGCTTCTGAACGTAGGCGACTTCATTCTGATAGATCTGCGTAGCATTCGGGTGGTCCTGGATGATCTCCAGGGTCACGCGAATGAGGCTCTCGAGGGTGGCACGCGGGTCAAGTTCGCGGTCAATCACGTTCTGGTAGCGGCCCTGCAAGTCGGCGAGGAAGCGCTGGAGTATCTCCTCAACCATTTCGTCCTTTGACACAAAATAGTGGTAAAGGCTGCCTGAGAGTATGCCCACGGACGCCGAGATGTCTCGGACCGATGTCGTTCCTATCCCCTGGACTGCGAAGAGTCGGGCGGCGTTGTTGAGGATCTCGGTCCGACGGTCAGGCGCTGTCTTTCCAGCCATGGTTACTCTTTCCGGGTTGGAAGCTGATCACACCTGGCGGTGGATCGAAGGATCATGAACAATCCTAGCAACTAACCAAGCGCTAGTTTTTAGGACACTCTCTGGCGGTCTGGGCTATAGCGGCCAGGGCTTCGTGTTGCGGCAGGAGTGATGCCCGTAGAGCGGTTCTGTGAAGCATGGCGCTTCATCACGCACGGCACACGTGAAGGGTCTGAAAACGGACATGCCGCGGCGTAGGACTTCCTCCTCGGGCAAAGCTTGATGACAAGGGCGGAAGTGGCCATGCCGCGGTGATACGGTCACGCGGCGAATCATGACCGATAAAAGGTGATCCTGATACCAGTCGCACCGTATCAATGGGAGCCAAACGCTTGCTCGAGTCATGCCGCGACATTGCCTGGTTCCGGTCGTGCGGACGGCAGCAGGACGGCCAGCAGTGCGGCGATACCGCAGCTCGTCGCAATTGCCAAGAAGGCGATGCCGAGACCGGTGCCGTTCAGGAATTCGACACCGCCGGCATCGACGGCGAACGCCGAGATGAGTAATGCAAAGACCGAGCTCGCCGCGGCTCCAGAGAGCGCACGGACGAGTGAATTGATGCCATTCGCTGATGCCGATTCGGCTGGGGGCACGTAACTCATGATGAGGGCGGGCATGGCTGCGAAGCTAAATGCCGTGCCGACACCCACGAATGTCGCCCCGATCAACACGGTCGCCAGTTCGTCATGGGTGAGCAGGCGAAAAACGAATGACAGCGACATGATCAGCGAGCCCAGTGCGAGCACCGGCCGTCCGCCGAAGCGATTTAACAGCAGTGCGGCCACCGGGGCGAGCGCGATCATGGCGATGGCCGCAGGGATCATGGTGAGCCCAGCGCCGAGCGGGCTCAGAGCAAGGCCGGCTCCGGTACCGACCGGAGCCTGAACCTCGTGCACTGTGAGTAGATGATTGCCGAACATGCCAACAGCGGCAAAAAACGTCGCGAGATTAGTTTGCAAGACGGGGCGTCGAAACGAGGTCCTCAGATCGACGACGGCGTTCGGGTGCCGCAGCTGGAGTGGCACCCAGACGATGAGAGCCACGATTCCCCCCGCGGCCACGGACAGGAATAGGCCACTGTTCCACCCCCAGACAAGCCCCTTGGAGATGACGAGCAGGATGCAGGCGAGGGCGACCGTCAGAATTGTCGCCCCGACCAGGTCGAATCTACCGCCGGTCTGTGCACTTGATTCGCTCACGGTAAGCAGTATGCCGATGCCAGCGATCGTTCCGGCGATCGCCGAGAACCAGAACAGTGCCGCGATCCCGAGATTTTGGCTGAGCACGCCAGAGAGCAGCAGCCCTGCAGCCGACCCCATGCCGACCGTGGCACTCATGAGCGCCATGGCCGAGCTCGCCCCCTCGGACGAGAGTTGATCGCGCAACAGGCTGATGCCAATCGGAATGATCGAGGTGGCGAAGCCCTGCAGGGCGCGCCCGATTAGTGCGGTTGGAAACGTCATTCCGAGGGCAGCGATCACCGAGCCGAGGACGAGCAGGCCGAGCGAAATCAGGAGGAGCCGGCGTCTCCCGTACATGTCGGCCATCCTTGTCAAAATGGGCGTCCCGACTGTTCCTGTGAGAAGCGTGATCGTTATCAGCCACGCCGCGTCATTGGTGGAGGTGTCCAGCGAGGCGGCCATCGCATGCAGCGAGGGCACGACGAGCGTGAACTGCAGGGAGGAGAGCATCCCACTCGCGGTGAGAATGGCGATAGCCAGTCTCTGGGCGCTTTGGGGGCGGTTCCCGGGCATGTTGTGGTTTCCGATCGTTTCAATGACCTGGTCAACAAGCTTGACTGGGGAAATGTTAGAGGTTTAGCCGGTTTCGGCCAAGCGCTTGCTAGTCTAGTCGATATGAGTGGCCAAGTAGCAAGCTGTGTCCGTCCGACCAGCATCACGCAGGTGGCAGCGCTCCAGGCCGGGGAACTGCCTCGGCCGGAGCGTGTCGCGGACGGCGTGTGGGCGATTGCTGCCCCGATACCCGAGGGGCCCATCAGCCACACGCTGAGCTATGTTCTGATCGGCGTCGGCTCGAAGTTCCATCTCGTCGACCCGGGCTGGGACTCGCCGGAGAACTTAGCGGCGCTTTGTCACTCATTGGGGGTGATCGGCCTATCACTGCAGCAGCTCGAGACCATCCTGGTCACCCATCACCACCCCGATCATCTCGGCATCGCAGCCAGGCTCAGGACCACCACGGGAGCAAAGATCGTGCTCTCCCGCAGGGAACGCGCGGTGCTCGCGCACCAGGTCAGCCCGGAGCGTCGCGATCCGGCGCACTACGCCGGGGTGCTGGACTCCTGGGGTGTGCCCGAAGGGCGCCGTGGGGAGCTCATCGCATCTTTTGCTCGTGCACCGCTGTACTCGGATATAGAGCCGGACCTGCTCCTGCGCGACGGCGACACGCTGGAGCTGCACAGCCACCGGCTGAGTGCTGTCGCGACCCCCGGCCATACTGGAGGGCATCTGTGCTTCGTCGACCATGGGCGCGCCGTCGTCTACAGCGGTGACCACGTTCTGCCGCAGATCTACCCGGGGATCGGGCTGGGGGCTCTCTCCGGCGATGAACCACTCGGTGACTACCTCACCTCGCTGCGGGCCCTGGGACCGATCGCCGACTACGAGGTTCTACCCGGGCACGAGTTCCGCTTCCGGGGTCTGGCCGCGCGGGCGGACGCCATCGCCAGACATCACCTGCGCCGGACGCAATCCGTCGTAACCCTGCTTACGGAGCTGGGTGACGCCCCAGTGTGGGAATATGCACGGCGCTTGTACTGGACCGCCGGATGGGACAACCTCGAAGACTTTTTCCTGCACTCGGCCCTACATCAGACCGAGATGCACGTCGAGCTGGTCCGGAGCGGCCTAGCAACCGACATGATCGCGAGGCATTCAGGACCGGATGCCGCCTGGCCGCCGGCGTCGCCATCAGGCGTCGGTGGCTAGGTGCTCGCGCAGGATCTCGGGGGTATGCGGATGGTCACTGATTGAATGAGACCCTGACAAGCCAGTTCGAGGCCGTAGCAACGAGTGTGCCGTCGGCACAGCGCTACATCGCGAAGTCTAAGCGGATCGAGGACGTGCCGATCTCACCGACGCGTAGTTCAATCGTGATCTCGTCGAAGAGCCGGGCCGCCTCGAGATAATTACAGCGCGTCGCGCGAGACCGTCCACCCAACCGAATTACTCCAACAGCGTGTCTTGCCGGAACCCGTGAAGGAACAGCCTTTCGGTTTGCAGCGCCTCCATGCGGGGGAATTGGTCACATGCCGGCCGCCCCGACAGCAACTTCGAATGGGCGAGAGGCGCCCCGGCGCACCAGCACACACAACGGCTGAGCTACGCAGACACCGACCCCGCTGGAATCCACCTTCCTCGCCTTCGCGAAATACCACGGTCTCTGGGCCGCGGGCCCACGCTGAGTTAGTGTAATGCACAAGCAAACGCTTGGTTGCAGTACAAGGAGCATCACGTGATCTCACCAGACTTCGGATTCCATCCGGGCGACGCCATCATAATCACCGGCGCTGGAAGTGGTATCGGCCGCGCGACGGCGCTGCGGGCATCCCAGCTCGGGCTGCACGTGAGCGCCTGGGATATGAGCGCGGCTGGATTGGCGGAGACTGCTGCGCTGATCCGTGCCGCAGGCGGCGACGTTCACACGGTGGTCGGGGATGTCGCCGATGAGGCCGTCGTCGCGGAAGGCCTCAAGGCCGCGAGCGGCGCACTGGGCCAACTGCGATACCTGCACAACAACGCAGGCCCGTCATCCGCCGCACCGCTGGCTTTCGATGACGCGCTGGGCGTCAGCGTCGGCAGCGTACGCCGGCTGACTGAGGCATGGGCGGCTGGTGGGCTCCCCAACGGTGCCGCGATGGTGGTAACCACATCGGTCGCCGGTAACGTCGTCGGCACGGAGGTCGACTGGTACTCGGCCTCCAAGGCCGCGCTGATGGGTTATGTGCGGCACACCGCCGCCCATCGGGCGGCACTGTTTCGCTCTAACGGCGTGGCGCCAGGCATGACGGACACCCCCCGGCTGCAGGGCTTCACCGAAAGTGACCGCGGGCAAGCCGTTCTCAAGCGCATCCCGCTCGCGCGCATGGCGAGCCCGGATGACATCGCCTTTGCGGTACTGTTCCTGCTCTCGCCGCTCGCTTCCTACATCAACGGTGTGTTCCTGCCGGTCGACGGAGGATGGACTATAACGCAGTAGCAGCAGAGGAGCGCCGTCGCTCGCGGGCCGCTCGTTAGCGCCCACTGGAGGCGAGGTGTACTCCTTGTCTGCCAGCGCCAGGTCAGGCCGACTATATACGGCCGTTCCGGGAAAACGCCGGCGGCCAAGATGGTCTCCAGCGCTGTTTAGGAAATGACTTTTCGGCGGCTTGGCCGGCAATGAGGGCCATGTCCACCCCGCCAGCAGGTCCCGTTCGTGGAGCCTCTGCCACTGCTCGGCGGTGCTGCCGAGGATCACCGTCGACGCCGACCGGAAGTCGCCAACATTGTTGTCCAGCAAGTCGGACCCGTCCGACGGCCCAATCACATATCGGGGCATATGGCGTATCGACGCTCGCCTGCTACGTGATGTCTCCGACGAGCACCGTGCAGCGGCCGCTCACAGCTGCGATGTCCGAGCTGGTCGTGGCCGCCGCAGCGTCCCAGCCTACTAGGATCCCTTGGTCGCCGCTCGACGCAAAGCGCCGCTGATGGCCCTGCTCATACCGTCCCGTCCGGTGACAACAAGTACCGTGTCGAGTCGGACGCGGAGAAAGTTGACGCTAGGGCGGATAAAGCAAAGCAAGCACTTGTTTGGTATGATTGGCGAGTTGCACCGTGGCGGAAGAAGGGCAGGGAGCGGATGCCGATTGTTATCGATCTCACAGGATGGGTCGTACTCGTCACAGGGGGAGCCCGCGGCGTGGGCGCCGGCATTGTTGAGGCTTTCGTCAACGCCGGCGCCAATGTGGAGATCTGCGGCAGAACAGGGCCGGAACCATCCGAGACGTTGAGTCGGCCCCCCGTGCAATACAGCCGTGTCGACGTGCGCGACGATGAGCAGGTGCGGGGGTGGGTCGCCGATGTCGTCGGTCGCCGCGGGCGCATCGACGTCGCCGTCAACAACGCCGGTGGCTCGCCATTCGGACGCTTTGAAAGTGGCTCGGCGCGCTACCAGCGCGCAATCACCGAACTGAACTTCCTGTCGGCGGCCCACATGGCCAGTGCAGTGCACCCGATTATGATGGCGCAGAAGCAGGGCGGCTCGATCGTGAACATCACCTCGATCAGTGCCCGCAGGCCGAGCCCCGGCACCGCAGTCTACGGCGCAGCGAAGGCTGCGCTCGATAGCCTGACTGGCAGTCTGGCCGTGGAATGGGCGCCGCGCATTCGGGTAAATGCCGTGAGTTGCGGGCTCGTGGCTACCGAGGGCGCCGTCGACCACTACGGCAATGCCGAGAGCTACGCCCGGATTGCTGCGACGATTCCGCGCGGGCGGCTGGCCGACCCCAGCGAAATCGGGGCTGCATGCGTCATGCTGGCTTCTCCGCTGTCCAGCCACATCACCGGCGCCGTTCTTGACGTCGACGGTGGCGGCGAGTGGCCTGCATTCCTGGCCCACACCCCGAACGCAATTCTCTGAATCCGAATGAAGAAGAAGGAGCACACTCATGACCGAGGCAGTAATCGTTTCTGCAGTACGTTCGCCCATCGGTCGGGCCAACAAGGGCTCGCTGCGTGAGATGCGAGGCGACGACCTCGCAGCCCAGATGGTCCGCGCGGCGCTCGATGCCGTTCCCGGGCTCGATCCCAGCACTGTCGATGACCTGATGATCGGATGCGCGCAACCGGCCGGCGAGCAGGGGTATAACATCGCGCGCATGGTCGCCATGCAGCTCGGTCTCGAGTCTGTTCCTGGAACAACCGTTCACCGGTACTGCTCATCCTCCCTGCAGACCACCAGAATGGCGTTCCACGCGATCAAGGCAGGCGAGGGCGACGTTTTCATCTCGGCAGGCGTCGAGACCGTTTCGCGTTTCGGCTTCGGCAAGTCCGACGGCATGCCCGACACGAAGAACCCGGCGTACTTCGAGGCGATGGAGCGCACCAAGGCCCTGGCCGCAGATCCCCACGCCCGCTGGAGTGATCCGCGCCAGCGAGGAGAGCTGGCCGACATCTACATCGCCATGGGTGACACCGCCGAGAACGTCGCGCAACTGCGCGGGGTCTCCCGTGCTGCGCAGGACGAGTGGGCCGTGCGAAGCCAGAACCGTGCGGAGGCCGCTGCGGCCCGCGGCTTCTGGGACAAGGACATTACGCCGGTCACGCTGGCCGACGGCACAGTCGTCTCGACGGATGACGGTCCGCGCGCCGGTGTGAGCATCGAGAAGCTCTCGACGCTGCAGCCGGTGTTCCGGAAGCACGGCACAGTCACAGCTGCCAACTGCTGCCCACTCAACGACGGTGCCGCCGCCCTCGTGATCATGAGCGATCACCGGGCTGCCGAACTGGGACTGACTCCGCTGGCGCGCATTGTCTCGACCGGTCTCGCGGCGATGACGCCAGAGCTGATGGGTCTCGGCCCCGTCGACGCGGTGCAGCGTGCATTGGCGAACGCAAAGATGTCGATCTCCGACATCGACATCATGGAACTCAACGAGGCCTTCGCGGCTCAGGTTCTACCCTCGATCGACGACATCGGCATCGACGCCGACAAGGTGAATGTCAATGGGGGTGCAATAGCGCTCGGCCACCCATTCGGCATGACTGGGGCGCGCATGACCACGACCGCAATTCACGCCCTGCAGGAGCGCGATGAGCAGTTCGCAGTGGAGACAATGTGCGTTGCCGGTGGGCAGGGAATGGCCCTAGTTCTTGAGCGCCTGAGCTGACGGCGAGGGATTGCTCCGATGCACGCCTGCGACCGGGAGACGTTGCCCTAGCTGTTCGATCTGTACAAGCCCTGACGGGATCGATCATCACGCGACCACCTCGCACCGCCTCTGGCTGGAGAATCCTCGAACGGTGGGCCGTGCAATGTTACTTGACCGAGGTCGCTGGCGGGTCTAAGGGTGGACCTCCAGCGTGGTTCGCTGCGGCCAATGTGGCGCTGCCGAGCGATCCCACAACGCAGCTCGACGGCCAGATCCTGCGCTTCGATGGTCCGAGCATCGGCCTGATTCCGCCGCCGCAGGTGGCGGCGTAACCGAGGAGCGACGTCGGATTCCGCGAGTGGGTGCAGTCCCAAGTCTCGCGGCCGCAAGGCGCGCGCGGCTAGCCTGGATCAACAAACTCGTTGCCGGCCGGAGCGCTGTATACGCCGAAACGGTGCCCGCTAACGGTCAGAAGGACCGGTTGCGGTCATCGAGCTGTTACGTGCAGCCGAAGGGGGACCGCATCGCGCCCGACGGTGAAGTGCCGGTGCCCAGACGGGATATCAAGATGCCACGCCTACGGTGCCGCAGGGTGACCTGGATCACCGGGTCGACCGCTGCGTTCAGGCAGCCGTCCATGGTGGCCCTGTCACGGTTGCTTCACGGATCCTGACTTCGACTATCGTGCCAGCCCTGGTGTTTACGACCTGTCCCTGCCTATTCGGAGACCGGCATGACTGTGCCCTGTGCCTTCTCATATGGGGTCCGGGGCTTGACACCGTCGTCGGCGCAATCTGAGCGCGTCAGCGGCCGCAGCGGATGCGTCGGCCTGACCGATGCGGATGATACGCCCGCCTAGCTGAATCTGCCCCTGCCAGCTGAATCCCCTGACGCTGCCTTTCGTATCGCAATTTTGATGTTGCCGTACGCGTGCGCCAAAACACAGCCGTGTGCACTGGGCTTGGCGCGGTGCCCCGGCAAAGGCAGGCCGCCAACCGCCGGTACAAGAGCCCGCCGTTCCCATAAACGTCGATGCCGAGGCGTCGAGGGCAGGAGGTGGCGACAATCCTTCAGCCGCTTCAGGCTTTGGGGCGAAAGCGGTACCCCCCTGCGGCGCCGCCCGCGTTCACCTGCCGGCGGGCGTTGCCCTGCCGGTGTCTAATCCAGCAATGCCGATAAAGAGGCACTTTAGCGGCGAATTAGCGAGCTCAATCGACGCTCGAGTGCACGGTTGACAGGTCCGACTTCCTAATCTTTCCGGTGCCGTTGCGCGGGAACTCATTGACGATCACGAACTCGCGCGGCACCTTGAAGTTGGCCAGCCGGGCCTTACAGAATTCCCTGAGATCCTCCGCCGTTGGCATCGGATGGGCGTCGTGCAGCAGCACAACGTAGGCCCGGCCGACCGAACCCATCCTGTCGTCGTCGATGCCGATAACAGCGGACTCATTGACGGAGGGATGCTGCCGCAGCACGTTCTCGATCTCTGCCGGGTAGACATTGAACCCGCCGACGATGAACATGTCCTTGAGGCGGTCGGTGATCTTGAGGCAGCCGTGTTCATCCAGGCGGCCGATGTCACCGGTGTGTAACCAGCCCTCCTTGTCGATGGCGGCGCTGGTGGCCTCGGGGTCTTCGAAGTAGCCAAGCATGACGTTTTCACCGCGGAGCAGGATCTCGCCGTCCTCCCCGGTGGGGAGATCTCTGTTGCCAGCATCCACAATGCGGATTTCGGTGCCAGCAACGGCCGGGCCCGTTGTCTGCTTGGCGTGCTCGAGAGCCTCACCTTGCCGTGAGAGTGTTGCGACGACGCATTCGGTCAGGCCGTATGCCTGCGCAACCGTGCGGAACCCCAAGACCTCAACCATGTCGCGGAAGAGGGTCTCGGGAGCCGTTGTTGCGCCGGCGATGGCGAAGCGCAGTGATGAGGTGTCAAAGTTGCCGAGATCGGGGTGATCGAGCAATGAGGTGAAGATCGTCGGCACGCCGGGCAGCACGCTGATGCGCTCCGCTTGGATCAGGCCCAGCAGCTCGGAGGGGTCGAACGTCTCGACCGGGTAGATCGTGGCACCGGCCAGGAGTGATGAGATTATTCCCGCCTTGTAGCCGAAACCATGGAAGAACGGGCCCACGATCGCGTAGCGGTCCTCCTGTGAGAGCTGTGCGCCCGCCGCCCATGCTCGGGCGACACCCAGTGTCTGTCGGTGTGCGCTCATCACGCCCTTGGGAACCCCCGTCGTGCCCGAGGTGTAGAGGATGTCAGCGACATCGTCGGGGACGACGGCGGCGACGGCTGAGCTCTGACGCCCGAGGCCGACGCTGACACCGGATGCGAGGAACGACGTCCAGCTCGTTTCGCTCGCGGTGTCTATTTCACTGTCGAGGTTCACGACGAGCCGGAGTGCCGGCAGTCCGGGGACAGGCGTATCCGATGCCCTGCCATCCGCGAGGGCGTCCCGCAGCGCCTTCATCGGGCGGCGGCCGAGGAAGCTGTCGGCAACAATTAGCACTGATGTTCCGGAGCGTTTGAGGATCACGGCCGCCTCATGGCCGGTGTAGCGCGTGTTCAGGGGCACGACCACGGCGCCGATCGATTGGGCGCCGAGCATTGCGAGGATGAAGTCCAGGCGGTTCGGGGACCACAGCCCGACACGGTCGCCTCGCTGCACCCCTTGGGCGAGGTAACTTCGCGAGACCGCGGAGACACGATCATTGAGCTCGCTGTAGGAGACGGCGGATCCACCCACGACCACGGCCGGGTGATCGCCGAGACTTGCCATATCGGCGAGCAGTTCGGGGATGGTCTGTGCGTCCGAGAGGTGCATCATGTGAATCCTTTCGTTACCGGTGACTGCCGAGAATCTGGGGGCATGGCCAAACGGCAAGCGCCTATAGTCCGAGAGAGTCGAGCAAACACTTGGGCGTGGCGATCGGCAGAGATTTGATATTAATGAGCAAGAAGGTGGACGGCTTCACTACTGCGAGAAGATCCTCGACGAGATCCTGCGCAGCTTCATGGACGGGCTGCTGAATGGATTCGAGGAGACCTGCCAACTGGAACGGCGGGGAGGCCGGTCAATTCGGCACTTCCGAGGTCCTGGCTCCGTGTGGATCCAGAACCTCACGGATGAGCCGCAGTTCCTCGGCAGTGGGGATACGGGTGGGCGGGGCTCCGTCGACCTCCAGGGCGAATCCTGTGTTCTGCGCCACTGCCTGCGGATCGACACCCGGGTGGATCGAGAGTACGGTAACAAGGCCGTCTTCGTCGTAGCCGAGCACGGCGAGGTTCGTGACGATCACACCGAGGTGATGAAACCTCAGTGCGGAACCGGTCGCGCGCGCCCTGTCATTGCCAACGCCGGAGACCATGTCGACCGACTCCACGAACAGGCGTGCGCTGTGGCGCGATATCCAATAGTCCACGCGATGGTTGGCCGTGTTGCCCGGCGCGCCGCGCACGCCAATGAGCTGACGCTTGGGCTTGTCCCAATCGCCGATCAGCGAGATGTTCTGGTTCCCGTATCGGTCGATCTGGCTGGCCCCCATGATGCTCTGGCGCCGACCGGTTGCGATAATGTCGAAGATGCGGCGGAACGGGGCCCAGCCCTCAACGACCCCGCCGGACGCAGCGGACTTGCCGATGGGCGGCGGCTCGCTCATCATGAAGGCCTCGCCGTCGCTCAGGATGATGTCGGGGGAGTGCGTGAGCTTGGCCAGCCGCGCACCGAGCGTCGGAATCGTGCCGACGGCGTGCGCGAGCAGCTCCCCGGATTCGCGGTAGGTGTCCGAGCACGCGGCGATGCAGATCTCGGCTATGGTGACGTCGTTGGCCATTAGTTCTTCTCCTGTGCAGCTGCGTGGAAACGGGCGACTGCCTCGTGGTAGCCGGCCTCGTCGCGGTCGATGAACTCGGCAACGAAGGCGCGCCAGCTTTCCGGGTCTTTCGCCGAGTTTGCGTAGTGCCTCTGGAACGGCTCGTCGCGACCGTAGTCCGGTTCGCAGGTGGTGAAGTGCGCACCTCTGGGGGTCTCGGTAATGCCCGTGACGTACATCCGGCTGAGCATGAGGGTGTGGAACGAGCCCTCGTTCAGAAGCTCCTCCGTCTGGATGATGCGTTCCGTGCTCACGAAGGTGCGCGTGGCGGCCATGGCAAAGAGGTCGTCGAAGTACGGGTCGGGTCCGAGGAACTGGACGTTGCCGCCGCTGTCGGCGCGATTGACGTGGATCAGTGCGACGTCCAAGGGAATCGCAGGTACCGCGACGTACTCGTCGTCGGAGTAAGGCGAACGAATGGTTTTCAGGTGCGGGTTCGCCGTCATCACGTCGGAGCCAAGCCCTGCCAGGGTGGGCAGGAACGAGAGGCGGGATGCCGCGGCGCGCAGCCCGCTAACAAACATGCCCTCGTCGTACTCGTCGATCTCCAGTTCACCGCGCTCGCGTGCGGCGGTAAACAGCGGATCCAGCGGGATGCTGTCGAGCGAGACGAAGCCGTAGATGAGCTTGCGCACCTTGCCTGCCGCGACAAGCAGGCCGACATCTGGGCCGCCAAGGGCGACAATGGTGAGGTCCGTCACGTCGCTACGCAGCAGCTCCCGAACCAGGGCCATCGGCTTGCGACGCGACCCCCACCCCCCGATGCCAATAGTCATTCCTGACTCAATGGACGCAATCGCCTCACTGAGTCCGATCCTCTTGTCGGGCATCCCCTGCTCCTCTTCTTTCCGTAACGCATCAAATCTAGCGCTTGTTTGGTTTTAAGACTAGCATGGTCGCACGACGCCACGACGGGCGCCGTAAAACGTCAGGGAGGACGGCAAATGCGTGAGGCAGAGATGCCAAGGGAGCACATCATCGTGACTGGGGGTGCCAGTGGGATTGGAGCTGCGGTCGTCGAGCTTCTCGCCGCACGCGGGGCACGGGTGACGATCTTTGATCTGCAGGAGCCCGCGCGATCATCCGAGCCGGCGCACGCAGGATACTTCGCCGTTGACGCCTCCGATGAGGCTGCGGTGCAGGATGCAGTAGGGGCGGCGCAGGAGCGCTGCGGCGTCGCGACCGGCATCGTGCTCTGTCACGGCATCCGCGGTGAATTCGTTCCCGCACTCGAGCTTGACCTCGACCGCACGCGCCGGGTTCTCGACGTGCATGTGCTCGGCACGCTCGCCGTTAGCCGTGAGGTGGTTCGGCGACTTGAGGGAAGATCGGCGTCGATCGTGACGGTGTCGTCGACAACCGCCTTCGGTGGTTGGGAGAATCAATCCGACTATGGTGTGGCCAAAACTGCTGTTCGCAAGCTCACCGAGAACCTGGCGATCGAGTGGGCATCGCTCGGGATAAGGGTCAATTCTGTCGCACCTGGTCACACCCTGACGCCGATGGTGCAGGAGATGATCGACGGCGGTTATGACCCGGCCGAGGTCTTCGCGCGAACACCGCTCGGACGTTTCGCTACCCCGCAGGAGATGGCCGCGAGCATCGTGTTCCTTTTGCTGGACGCAACTTTCGTTACCGGCCAGTGCCTCGCCGTGGACGGCGGCTGGACGGCGGCTGGAAAGTGAGCGGGCTCCCGGTGCGCAGGCTCGGGGATCTGAGCGTCTCCGCAATCGGCATGGGTGCCATGACCCTCACCCAGGTCGAGGGTTTCGATGCCGCAGGGGCGGTTCGCGTGGTGCACGCCGCACTCGACACGGGGGTGACGTTCTTCGACACGGCGGACAGCTACGGGCCGAGCGGAGCCTATGGCGTGAATGAGCTCGCCCTGATCAATGCCGTGCGCAGCTATCCCGGCGCGCTCGACCGCGTCATCGTGGCGACCAAGGGCGGTCACACCCGCCACGAGAACGCCAGCTGGTGGATCGACGGGTCGGCCGCGCACTTGGCCCGCGCCGCCCGCGAGTCCGCCTCACGCCTCGGCCTCGACTCACTCCCGCTTTACCAGCTTCATCGGCCGGACCCCAGGGTCGATTATGCCGAGTCGATGGGCGCGCTGCGCCAACTCGTCGACGACGGCGTCGTGCAGCGCGTTGGCGTCTCCAACGTCGATCCCGCCCAGCTGGCCATCTCGTTGGGCGTGCTCGGTGGCGCGCTCGTCAGTGTACAGAACGAGTATTCCCCCGTTGCTCGCTCCGAGGCTCCGATGATCGCCCTGTGCGAGCGGCACGGGCTGGCGTTCCTGGCCTGGGGGCCGCTTGGCGGGATGCGGGCGGCGAAGGGCCTGGGGCAGGCCTCGGGCGCCTTCGCCGAGATCGCCGCGGAGCGCGGTGTCAGCCCGCAACGGGTGGCAATCGCGTGGGCCCTCGCTGCCTCGCCGGCGCTGATTCCTATACCTGGCGCTAGTCGTGTCGAGAGCGTTCGGGACACTGTTGCCGCAGTGGACCTCGAATTGACGCCGGACGAGCTGCGTCGACTGGACGGCGACGCCTAGTGCGGAGCCTCGAGGAGCTCGACCCGCAGCCTGTCGGGGCCGATCAGATAGACATAGCGGTAGCCCTCGAGCGGTCCGTCGGTTGCGATCTTGGGGTTGGAGGTGGCATGCACCCCACGGGCGCGCATGTGTTCGAGCGTGGCATCCATGTCGTCGACGACGATCGCGGGATGCGCCGAACCCGCCTTCCCGTTGTCGGGATCGATGCTTTCGCCCGATCCGCCGCGATACTCTGCAAGCTCGATTACGGCGTCTCCGCCCGGCAGAGTCACGAAAGCCAGGTGCACTTCGATGCCCGGGTGACCAGTGACGGACTCGACGGCCGGTCCGCTCTTAATCAGTGGGCCGACGACCTCTCCGGCCGTGAGTTCCCGGTAGAACTCGATTGCGGTGTCCATGTCGCTCACCGTAATGCCCATGTGATGAAGTCGACGCGCCATTGCTTCCCCTATCAAGCGTTTGTTAGGCACTATACTACTGGAGGAAAACCATGAAGACGAATACCCCGATCATTGAGTTGCGCGACAGGGTCGTGCTGATTACCGGTGCCGCCGGCGGGCAGGGCCGTGCGCACGCCGCGCTGCTGCACGGCCTCGGTGCCCGCCTTGTGCTGACAGATGTCGACGCGGCTGGCGTGACCGCTCTGGCCGCGACCTTCGGCGGGGATGCGATCGGCCTCGCACACGACGCAGCGTCGCCCGCCGAGTGGGACACGGTGGTAGACGCTGCGGTGAGGACGTTCGGGCGTGTGGACGTGCTGGTGAACAACGCCGCCTACTGCCCAATCGCACCGCTGGCGGAGACGAGCGAGCGAGCGATCAGGCGCACCATCGACGTCAACCTCATCGGACCGATCCTGGGTATGCAGGCCGTGCTTCCCGCCATGCGCGAGGCCGGTGGCTCCATCATCAACATCTCCTCGACGGCGGCAATTGCCGGCTACGCGGGGCGGGTGCCGTACGCGGCGTCCAAGGGGGGCCTGCGCAGTGCGAGCCGATCCGTGGCCAAGGAGTACGGTCAATTCGGCATCCGGGTCAATACGATCTGCCCCGGCGCAGTCGACACCGCCATGATCAGCGAAGACACCCGCGCGGGCGTCGGGTTCATTGCGAACATCCCAATCCCACGGGCGGGCAGGCCGGAGGAGATCTCGAATATGGTCGCATTCCTCGCCAGTGATGCGAGCAGCTATTGCACCGGCCAGGACTTCATCGTCGACGGCGGAGTGACCGCGTGACCCGGCGACAGGAAGATCCAGAGAGCCGCTTCGTACACGAATTGAGGGGTAACCAGGCATGCCCCACGATCTGAAGAGCAAGGTGGTACTCGTATCGGGCGGTGCGCGAGGTCTTGGCGAGGCATTCGCGAGAGCGATCGTCGCATCTGGCGGACGGGTTGTCATCGCAGACATTCTCGACGCGGAAGGTCGCACCCTCGCCGATCAACTCGGATCTGCAGCGAGGTTCGCTCATCTCGACGTGACCGACGCTGAGCGATGGCGAGAAGTCGCCGCTTTCGCAGTGGCGGAGTTCGGCGAACTCAACGGTCTCGTCAACAACGCTGGTGTGACGACATCGCGCTGCACCGTGGCCGAGGAATCGCCGGAAGATTTTGCCCGTATCGTGCGGATCAACCTCGTGGCCGTCCACACGGGTATGCACACGGTCATTCCGCATATGCGCACAGCGGGAGGCGGCTCGATTGTAAACATCTCGTCGGCCGCCGGGCTGATAGGAATGGCAAGGACGGGGGCATACGGGGCTGCGAAGTGGGGCGTGCGTGGCCTCACCAAGGTCGCTGCCGTCGAGTTGGCTTCCGAACGCATCCGAGTGAATTCCGTCCATCCGGGTGTCATCATCACACCCATGACCGCCAAGATGGGCCTGACCGCTGAAATGGGCGGATTCACGAACAATCCCAGTGGGAGAGCAGGGCACCCTGAAGAATTGGCAGGCGCGGTCACCTATCTGCTATCCGACGATGCGAGCTACACGACTGGTTCGGAGATCGCTGTTGACGGGGCTTGGACAGCCGGCCCCACCGCGGAGTATATCGCCGGCCGGTAACGGCAACCCTCAGCTGGCCGAGTCAAGATTGTGCTTGATTCGGCCAGCTGCTCCAACTCGAGCGGGGCATCCGTCGGTCGGCGTCGCCTCTGGAAGGCACGCCCGCGCCACTCGCCGAGTTGGGCGAGACCCGCTCAGACGGTTCGCCCTGAGGCCGTCTTAGCTGCCACGTCCGCAAGGGGCGACGGATGCCACGGGGCGAGCAGTGCGCGGCCCGCTTCCGAACCGTTCAGAAGCCGGTTCACTCGGCGCTCCACGAGCCTGCGTTCGGCGCCGTGTAAACGGGCTGCAGATCGCGTTTGAGCGCGTCCCGGTCCTTCTTAAGGAGTGAAAGACTTATGGAAGTGCGTCAGATGAGGGGAGGAGAACCGACTGCGGCGCTCGACCCCGGTACAGCGAGAAGAATGAACCGGGGGCGGATGCTGCTCAACCTTCCAGTCGTTTAGCTCAACCATCTTGGCGGCTCTGCGCGGCTTCGCCCCGCCTTAACCCGGGGTGATGCCCAGCAGCACGCCCAGGCGACGGCGGTGTTCGCGTGCCTGGCCGAACAGGTGGCTCGTGGCGTGCGCTCGCTTGAAGACGAGCTGGGCATCATGCTCCCAGGTGATGGCAATGCCGCCGTGCATCTGCACGGTCTCGGAGGCGACGTGATCGAGGGCGTCCGAGCACCATGCTCCGGCAGATGCCGCACGCTCCGGCAGATCGGCTGCATCCGTTCCAGCCGACCAGGCCGCGGCCCAGGCAGTTGTGCGCGCCGTCTCCACCTGCACCAGCATGTCGGCCATGCGGTGCTTGAGCGCCTGGAACGAGCCGATCGCGCGGCCGAACTGCACTCGCTGCATGGAGTACTCCACCGTCATGTCGAGCCCGCGCTGCGCCGTGCCCGCCTGCAGACAGCTGACGGCGACGATGGCGACGTCGCGAATTTTCTCCAGTGCGGAGGCAGCGTCCAGCATAAGCGGCCGCGCAATGACCCGGTTGAACGTCATGGTTGAGAAGCGGAACGTCGTGTCCATCGCCGGCGTGTCAACGCGCCGGATCGCGTCGGCATCGAGCACCTCGAACAGCCCTACGCCGCTCGGGGTCGTCGCGACGGCGATGACGACGTCGGCGCTGCCGCCGTCGAGCACGAGCGTTGCCGTGCCGTCCAGCGTCCAGTGCTCGCCAGCCGTGGCCACGATGCCGGAGCCCGCCGTGCCCCAGGGCCCGTGCGCGTCGGCCCAAGCCAAAGTTGCAATGGAGCTGCCGTCCGCGATGCCGGGAAGCAGCCGCCCGCCAGCTTCCGCATCACCAGACTCCAGGATCGCGGCGGCGGCGAGCACCGCGGAGGCGAGCAATGGGCTGGGGGCCAGGTGGTAGCCGAGTGCCTCCAACACGAGGCCGGTCTCGAACCAGGTGAAGCCCGCCCCGCCGTACTCTTCCGGAATGGCGAGCGAGGCCACACCGACCTCTTCAGTGAGTAGACGCCACAGTGAGAGGTCGTATCCGGCCTCGGATGCGGATGCTGCCCGCACCGCGGCGGAGCTTGCGTGGCGGGCGAGCACCGCACGCAGTGTCCTGACGAGCTCGTTCTGCTCATCGGTCAGTGAGAAATCCATGGTGTCCTCAGTGTGTGGGGGAGAGAATGAAGGCCGCGATGCGGGAGCGGTGGTAACGGGGAGTCCCCCAAGCGCCGAGCAGGGCCTGCACTCGGGTGATCCAGAGGCCAAGGTCGTGTTCCACCGTGTAGCCGATCGCCCCGTGGACCTGCAGCGCAACCCTTGCGGCAAGGTTCGCCGCATCGCCGACAGCGACCTTGGCCGCCGAGACGCTTCGTGCGCCCACGGGGCTGCCAAGCTCCACCGCAGCGGCGCCAATCAGCGGGCGCGCGAAGGTGAGCGCGATCCGTACATCCGCGAGCTGGTGCTTGAGCGCCTGGTACTCGCCGATCGGGCGGCCGAACTGCTCACGGAGCTTCGCATACGAGACGGCCTCGACCAGCAGGCGCTCGCCGGCGCCGAGCAGCATCGCTGCACACGCCAGCGTCGCCCTGTCGATGGCCAACGCCACCACGGCGGGATCTAGCCGGGTGGCCTCGCCGTTGGCGGTGAGCGCACTGAGTGTGCGGACCCTGTCGATCGAGGTGATACCGGGGCCGGGCGTCGCGCTCGAGATGGAGTCCACGTCGACGACGAAACTGTGGCTGCTCGCTGCGGCGTCGAGCGCGTAGGGAACGAGACCGGGCACCGCCGCGGTGGCGATGATCGAGCCGTCAACGATGCCGCCGCGCACCGCGGAGTCAACCAGGTCGGGCAGCAGCGCCGCCGATTCGATGTAAGGGCCGGGAACGGCGTGGTAGCCCAGACGTTCGAAGGCGACGATGAGGTCGGCGGCCGTGCCGCCCATGCCGCCATCCGTCTCCTCGACGCACAGGCCGAGCAGGCCAAGCTCGGCCAGTCGGGCCCACAGCGCGTGGCCGGAGGCCATGTTGCGGTCTGCCCAATCCCGCGCGATCGTCGTTTCTCCTGCACTCTCGATGATCTCGTCGATGGCCTCGGCCAGCGCATGCTGTTCTTCACTCGTCACGAATTTCATGACACTCTCCTGCCGTCGCCACCGCGGGGGAGGCCAAGTATGCGTTCTGCAATGATGTTGCGCTGGATTTCGTTGGTGCCCGCGTAGATGGGCCCGGCTATGGAGAAGAGATAATCATCCACCCAGCGGCCGTCGGCCACAGCCGCTGCTCCGCGCAGTTCGGCGACAGGCCCAAGCAGGGTCAGCGCTGTTTCGTGCAGCGCAATGTCGAGTTCCGACCAGAACACTTTGTTCACGCTGCCCTCTGCGCCGATGTCGCCGCCGTCCTGCAGCGTGCTTACGGTTCCCCAGGTGTAGAGTCGGTAGGCCTCGGACCTGATCCACGCGTCCACGACAGCATCTTGCGCAAACGGATCCTCGTGCTGCTGGGTGTGCCAGAGCTCGATGAGGCGCTCCGCTGCGGCGCAGAACCGGCCGGGGGAGCGCAGCGAGAGCCCGCGCTCGTTCCCGGCCGTGCTCATGGCCACGCGCCATCCGTCGCCCGGTGCTCCGAGCACATCCTCGTCGGGGACGAACAAGTCGTCGAAGAACAGTTCAGCGAAGCCAGTTGAGCCATCGAGCTGGGTTATCGGGCGCACGCTGAGGCCCGGGGCGTCCAGAGGGAAGAGGAAGTAGGTCAGGCCGCGGTGGCGTTCGGCGGCCGGATCGCTGCGGAACAGCCCGAACCCGCGATCGGCCCACACAGCTCGCGAGCTCCACGTCTTCTGGCCGCTCAGCAGCCAGCCGCCCCGCTCGTCGTCGCGGCGGGCGGTGCTGCGGATCGCTGCGAGATCGCTGCCGGCACCCGGTTCCGACCAAGCCTGCGCCCAGATCAGGGAGCCGTCGGTCATCGCACGGAGGTAGCGAGCGCGCTGCGCGTCTGTGCCGTGCTCGAACAGAATGGGCGCCAGCAGGGAGATGCCGTTCTGGGCGACTCTCGTCGGTGCACCCGAGCGGTAGTACTCTTCCTCGAAGAGCACCCACTCGACGAGCCCGGCACTACGACCGCCGAACTCCTCAGGCCAGGCAACGGCCGACCAACGGCCGCTAGCCAGCTCGGCCTCCCACTCGCGGTGAGCGATGAAACCCTCCGCGGTATCCATCGACGGGAGCGGCGTCGACGGCACGTGGGCCGCCAACCAGGCGCGCGCCTCGGCGGCGAACGCGAGCTGTTCGTCCGTCAGATTGAGGTTCATGCCGTGGCCGCCGAGTCGCGCATGCTCTTGACTCCCATCCCGGCGAGCGAATCGACGCCGACCTCTGCGTTGTGTGAGTGCGCCGCGTGGTGCAGCCCGAAGACTGAGTCCATGCCGGCGCGCAGACCCTGCAGGTCTTCCGACTGGTTCACTGCCTTCTTGGCGAGGGCGAGCCCAAGGCGCGGCATGGCGCTGATGCGTTCGGCCATGGCCATTACGCTGCTTTCCAATTCCTCGCCCGGCACGACGTGGTTCACCATGCCCAAGTTGTGAGCGCGCTGGGCCGAGAAGCGGTCGCCCGTGAAGAGAAATTCCTTGGCGGCACGCGGGTTCATGACCCAGGGGTGGGCGAAGTACTCGACGCCCGGGATGCCCATGCGCACGACAGGGTCGGCGAAGAAGGCGTCGTCACTGGCGACGATGAAGTCGCAGGACCAGGCCAGCATCAGCCCACCGGCGATGCACGCGCCCTGCACCATGGCAATCATTGGCTTGGGGATCTCGCGCCAGCGCCGGCACATGCCAAGGTACACCTCGGATTCTCTGGCGAAGCGGGAGTCAACGCCTGCCGCTCCGACATGGTCCCACCAGATCACCGCCTTGCGCTCGAAGCTCTGGTCGATGTCCCGCCCCGGGGTGCCGATGTCGTGTCCGGCTGAGAAGTGTTTACCGTTGCCGGCGAGGACGATCACCTTGACCGCGTCATCGTGCACAGCCGCGGTGAACGCGGCATCCAGTGCGTAAGTCATCTTCGAGTTCTGGGCGTTGCGGTACTCAGGTCGGTTCAGCCGCACGATCGCGACAGATCCGCGCACCTCGTATGTCACAACCCCTTCGGAATCGTCGTATGCCATCGTTGCCCCTCTCTGGATAAACCGCCGCATGAGACGCAATCACCTGTAATGTCTACCAAGCAATTGCTTGTTTGCTAGCATAAGCGATGCTCGACTTTATGACCAATGGCAGTGGGCGACGAAAGGTATTTCGTGGATCTGACCTATTCAGTGGAGGACGACGAGTTTCGTCAGGAGATCCGAGAGTGGCTGGAATCAAATCTCGTCGGTAAGTTCGCGCAGCTGCGCGGCCTCGGCGGATCCGGCCGCGAACATGAGGCGTTCGAGGAGCGACTCGAATGGAATCGCCATCTTGCCGCGCACGGCTGGAGCTGTGTCAGTTGGCCCCTTGAGTACGGCGGGCGGGGGTTGAGTCTGCAGCAGCAGGTGATTTTCCACGAGGAGTATGCCAGAGCGGACGCCCCGGCCAGGGTCAACCACCTCGGTGAGGAATTGCTGGGCCCGACGCTGATGGCCTTCGGAACTCCGGAGCAGCAGGCCCGCTTCCTTCCGCGCATCCTGGCGGTGGAAGAACTCTGGTGCCAGGGCTACTCCGAGCCCGGAGCGGGCTCCGATTTGTCCGCGGTAGCGACCAAGGCCAGACTCGACGGCGGGGAGTGGGTGATCGACGGGCAAAAGGTCTGGACATCGTTGGCCCACACTGCGGACTGGTGCTTCGTGCTGGCACGCACGGGCTCTGGGCCGCGCAGGCATGACGGCCTCTCCTATTTGCTCGTTCCCATGCGCCAGTCCGGCGTTCAGATCCGACCGATTCTGCAGCTGACGGGAACCTCGGAGTTCAACGAGGTCTTCTTCGACGGTGCCGTCACGGAGGCAGACCTGGTGGTCGGCGAAACCGGTTCTGGCTGGTCAGTCGCGATGGGCACCCTCGGCTTCGAACGAGGGGTCTCGACGCTGGCTCAGCAGATCGCCTTCCAGCGCGAGCTGCAGCTCGTCGTCGAACTTGCCCGCAGCAACGGCGCCATCGCCGACCCGATCATTCAGGAAAAGATCGTCTCGGCGCACATGGGGCTCGAGATGCTCCGCCTGCACGGGCTCAGAACACTGAGCGGCGAGCAGGGTATCGAGGCTTCGATCACCAAACTGCTCTGGGCACCGTGGCACCGCTCGCTCGGCGAACTCGCGATGGCCGTCGCCGGCGCGGGCGGTCTCACCGTCGCGGAGGCGCCCTATCGGCTCGACGAGCTGCAATCCCTCTTCCTGTTCAGCCGTGCGGACACCCTGTACGGCGGTTCGGACGAAATCCAACGCAATGTCATCGCCGAGCGCATGCTCGGACTTCCCAAGGAAGCACGCTCATGATTCCCCAGCGCATCGCCCAACCCGTTCCCCACTATGTTCCCGCCCACGGGCTGCTCCAGGGGCGCCGTGTCGTCGTCACAGCTGCCGCGGGTGCCGGCATCGGCGCTGCTGCGGCACGCCGCTGCCTCGAAGAAGGCGCAGCCCTCGTGGTACTCGGCGACACACACGCAGGAAGGCTTGAGGCATTCGCCGCCGAACTCGGCACGGACTTCGGTTCCGACCGCGTGCGCTGGGCATTGTGCGACGTCACCGTAGAGGAGCAGGTGGAGGCGCTGCTCGACGTGGCCGAGGAGGCGGGCGGAGTCGATGTCATGATCAACAACGCGGGCCTGGGCGGCACGGTCTCCATCCTGGAGATGACCGACGATCAGTGGGGAAAGGTTCTCGACGTCACCCTGACGGGAACCTTCCGCAGTGTGCGTGCGGCAACACGCCGCATGGTCAAAAACGAGACGAAGGGCGTCATCATCAACAACGCCTCGGTCATCGGATGGCGCGCTCAGGAAGGGCAGGCCCATTACGCGGCCGCGAAGGCCGGCGTCATGGCGCTCACCCGGTCGGTTGCCCTCGATGTCGCCCCGCACGGGATCCGGGTCAATGCTGTGTCGCCGAGCCTGGCCATGCACCCCTTCCTCGCCAAGGTAACTTCCGACGAATTACTCGAGGTGCTCACCTCGAGGGAGGCATTCGGACGAGCAGCCGAGCCATGGGAGATCGCCAACGTCATGGTGTTTCTCGCCAGCGACTACTCGTCATACATGACGGGTGAAGTCGTGTCAGTAAGCAGCCAGCAGGCCTGAGAGGAATATCGCCATGACCACCGCATATATCGTCGACGCAGTGCGCACCCCCGTCGGACGCCGGGGCGGCTCGCTCGCCGGCATCCACTCCGCGGACCTCGGCGCCCACGTGATCGCGTCGTTAGTTGAACGCACCGGAATCGACCCTGGAGCCGTTGACGACGTCATCTTCGGATGCACCGACACACTCGGGTCGCAGGCCGGCGACATTGCGCGCACCGCGTGGTTGGTCGCCGGAATGCCCGATCATGTGCCGGGCGTCACAATAGACAGGCAGTGCGGGTCCAGCCAGCAGGCAGTGCATTTCGCTGCCCAAGGGGTCATGTCAGGCACTGCCGACCTGATTGTCGCCGGTGGGGTGCAGAACATGTCCGCCATCCCGATCTCCTCGGCGATGGCCGTGGGTGAACACTACGGGTTCACGACCCCATTCGCGGAGTCGCCCGGTTGGCGGGACCGCTACGGCGACCAGGAGGTCTCCCAGTTCCGCTCGGCAGAGAGGATCGCCGAGAAGTGGAACATTTCGCGCGAGAGTATGGAGGAGTTCGCCCTGGAGAGCCACCGCCGGGCGATCGCAGCCGCGGATGAGGGACGTTTCGCCCGCGAGATGGTTCCGATCGCCGGGCTGACCTACGATGAAACCGTACGCCGTGAGACGTCGCTGGCGAAGATGGCGACACTGGATACTCTGACCGAGGGTGGCCGTGTCACTGCCGCCACCGCCTCGCAGATCAGTGACGCGGCCAGTGCCCTGCTGATCGCCTCGGAGAGCGCCCTGACCGCTCACTCCCTGACGCCGCGCGCAAGGATCCACCATATATCAGTGCGGGCCGACGACCCGGTCTGGATGCTGACCGGGCCGATCCGTGCAACCCGGCATGCGCTTGAGCGTGCAGACATGAGCGTTGGCGACATTGACCTCTTTGAATGCAATGAGGCATTCGCCTCCGTGGTGCTCGCGTGGGCACACGAGCTCAACGTCGACCGGGACAAGATCAATGTCAATGGTGGCGGCATCTCACTGGGCCACCCGATCGGCGCGACGGGCACGCGCGTCATGGCTACCATGCTCAACGAGCTTGAGCGCAGGAAAGGACGATTCGGCCTGCAGGTGATGTGTGAGGGCGGGGGCCAGGCCAACGTCACGATCATCGAGCGCCTCTGAGCCGGCACCCACACTCGGCAAGGATGGGCGATACAGCCAAATCGGCGGTCTTGCCCGTTGGGTGAACGCCCGGCATGGGCATTCGCTTGGACGTGGAAGCCCTCTGGAGGAGAAAGTGGTTGATTCCTAGCTGATCCAGCCGGCTGTGCGCTGATGGCCCGGGTTGTGCAGAAAGTGAAGGACAGCCCGCTGTTTGGCCTGATCCGCCGGTACCTTGAGGCGGATCATGGTCGACGGTGTGACACAGCCGACCGGAGGAGGGCACGCCCTCAGGGATCGCCGCTCTCCGCTGCTGAGCAACATCATGCTCGATGACTTCGACCGCCGATGTGGAAACGCGGCCACCGGTTCGTCCGGTATGCGCACGACATCAGGGTCTTCGTCAGGAGCAAACGGGCAGCCGGACAGGTGCTGGACCAGTACACGAAAGTGCTGGAAGGGGCCATGACACTGAAGGTAAATGGAGAAGTCGAAGATCGGCCGCTGGCGACACACACCGAATGTATTCGCGCAGCTGGGGAGTGGTTCCGGCGGCGGAAGAGCAGAAGAAACTGCGTGCCCACACGGCCACCCTGCCCAAGCTCGGGATCAGGCCGGGCCCGGCCTGGCAATGGGGCATGACCAGCAGGGCTAATGGCGGATCGCGAAATCGCCCATCTGCCCCGGGCGCTGCCCAACGAGTATCAGGTGTTCCTTCACGGCACCACTAGAGGACAACCTGACGAACCGCCGGGGGCGAGGCCCGCACGTACGGTGCCGTGAGAGGAGGGCCGGAAAACCCTGCCCTCCTACTCGGTCCTCAAGGCAACTGGGACTTACTCATCCAGTGCATGTCGGGTACACCGTGCCAAGGGTCCTCACCTCTCGCTCAGCACGAACCCTCGGTAGCCGGCCGCCGCGATCTCTTCGCTCTTCTCGATGTACGGACGGAACCCGCCGATGTACGGCAGGAAGCCGCGCGCCTTGCCCTCGATGTTCGCGCCGGTGTACCAGGAGTTCGCTGCGCCGAACAGGGTGTTGCCAGCCAGCTCGGCGTTATGGTCCGTCCACGCCTTCGCCGCATCCGCCCGCGCCTCGGCGGAAGTGAATCCGTGCTCGTCGCAGTACGCGATCAGGCGCAGCGCGTAGTCGCCCTGCTGCTCGGCGCCGAGCGCCATGTTCGACAGCACGCTGGGGCATCCCGGGCCGTTCAGCGACAGCAGGTTCGGGAAGCCCGGCATGCCTAGACCCAGGAGCGTGACCGGGCCGTCACGCCACTCGTCGCGCAGCAGGCGCCCGTCGCGACCCCGGATGTCGATCGACGTGAGCGCGCCCGTCATGGCGTCAAACCCCGTCGCAAAGATCACGGCGTCGTGTTCGCGCGCACCCGACTCCGTGGTGATGCCCGTCGGCGTGAGCCTGAGGATCGGATCGCGTCGCAGGTTCACGAGGTGCACGTGCGGCAAGTTGAACGTCTCGTAGTAGCCCGAGTCCGTGCAGATGCGCTTCGTGCCGATCGGGTGGTCGCCGGGAGTGAGGTCCGCGAGCGTCTGCGGGTCCTCGACGATGGCGGCGAGCTTGCGCTCGAAGAACGCCCGGGCGGCGTCGTTGATGACCGGATCCGCGGTCTGCCGCTGGAACGCCTTCGCGAACAACACTCCGCCGCGCTGCCAGGCCTCCTCGAAGACCGCGTCGCGGTCGGCTTCGTCGACGTCTTCAAAGGGCACCGGATGACTCGTCCACGGGGATCCGGCCAGGCCGTTCCACGACAGGTCCCGTCGCTGCGCGAGCTGCTCCAGCTCGCGGGCCCACTCGTCATCGTCGAGCGAGCGGTTGAACGCGGGCACGCTGTAACTTGCCGTGCGCTGGTAGACGACGACCTCGGCCGCGCTCTTCGCGATGAGCGGGATCGACTGGACGCCGCTGGAGCCCGTGCCGATCACGGCGACCCGCTTGCCGGTGAAGTCAGGCTCGTCCTTCGGCCAGGCCGCCGTCATGAACACCTCGCCGGCGAACTCGTCACGTCCCGGCAGATCGGGAAGGTGCGGCGCCGAGAGGCTGCCGGTCGCCATCACGACCCACCTGGCGGTCGTGGCGAGCTCGCCCGACGCGCGGACCGTCCACCGCTGCGCCGTCTCGTCCCAATCGGCGGAGGTCACGCGCTCGTTGAACCGGTAGTGCCGGCGAACGTCGTAGCGGTCGGCGACGTGCTCGAGGTAGCGCAGGATCTCGGGCTGCGTGGCGTAGCGCTCGCTCCATCGCCACTCGTGCTGGAGCTCGGTGTCGAATGAGAACGAGTAGTCGATGCTCTCGACGTCGCAGCGGGCGCCGGGGTAGCGGTTCCAGTACCAGGTGCCGCCGACGCCACCGCCGGCCTCGAGGCCTAGCACTGAGAGACCCATGCGTTCGGCGTGGATGACCGTGTACAGGCCGGCGAAGCCGGCGCCGATGACGATCAGGTCGTGTTGGGGTAGGTTCATGATCATCCTTCCTGGACGAACTCGGTGGTGAAGTCCGACCACAGCAGCTCGCGACCCGCCTCGGCGGGGCCATAGCCGGCGATCGTGAGGAAACCGTGGAACTGCTCGGGGTGGTGGCGGTGCAGCGCGGGCACACCGGCTCGGCGCAGCAGTCGTGCGTAGTCGCGGCCTTCGTCGCACAGAGGGTCGAGCCCGGCGGTGACGACGATCGCGGGCGGCAGCCCGGCGTGGCTTGATGCGGTCGCGGGTGCGATGCGCCAGTCGGGATCGACCTCGTCGACGGGCCCGCCGAGGTAGGTCTCCCAGTAGTACTGCAGCGACCGTGCGGTGACGAAGAAACCCTGGGAGCGGGCGCGGTGCGACTCGGAGGACATCGTGGGATCGAGGAACGGATAGATGAGCACCTGCCCGACGAGCGGCGAGTCGCCGCGGTCCCGCAGCGCGATTGCCGCGCCCGCCGCGAGGTTCGCGCCCGAGCTGTCGCCGGCGAGCACGATGCCGGAGTCGGCGCCGCCCGACTGTATCCAGTCGACCGCAGCGATCACGTCATCGACGGCTGCCGGGGCCGGATGCTCCGGCGCCAGCCGGTACTCGATCGAAACGATGACGCTGCCGGTGCCTCGAGCCCACTGGCGGCAGAATCCGTCGTGGCTCGCAATCGAGCCGTGCAGGAACCCGCCGCCGTGCGCGAAGACCACGGTGGGCGCCGCCGGATCGGGGTTATGCGGGTGGTACATGCGCACCGCCAGCTCGCCCACCTCGGTCGCAATGGCCTGGTCCTCGGTGTGGGCGACATCGCCGAGGTTGTCAGCCGGGCGCACGCGCGAGTCGACCGCGGCCCTGGCGGCGAGCGGCTGCATCGAGGCGATGTCGGGGAACGATGCGTTGAGCAGTTCCAGCATCCGTTCGGTGTCATCCATTCGATCTCCCTCGCGCCGAGTTGATATGCCTATTAGAAGTAGTTCGATTAGAAATATGCCATCTCGGATAGAGGAGGTCAAGGGGCGAGCAGCATACGACGCCCCGGGGAACCGGGCTTCACGTCGCCTAGGCCGCCGGCCAGGTGCGTCCGAGCATCTCTGAGTGACTGGTGACGTCAGCGCCGCTCGGCAGTGACATGTCGCGGCGCCGCACGCTGCACGAGCTGCTCCGCGCGTCGACGCATGACCTCGGCCACGTACTCCGGCTGCGGCAGGAGGTAGAACTCCCCCTGCTCGGCCTGCGCGAAGATCTCCCTCGCCGCATCGGCCGGGCTCATCGCTCGCGGCACGATCGCGAGCATCTCACGTCGCGCTGCTTCCGCCGCCGACGCGTCGCCGCCCTCATCCACTGAGCCGGCCGAGTCGAAGATCCGAGAGGCCACGGCCGACGGCAGCACCGCGGCCACGTGGATCGGCGCGCCGACCTCGTCAAGATCGAGCTTCAGGGCTTCGGTCAGGCCGAGCACCGCGTGCTTGCTCATGAGGTACGGCGCTTGACGGGCGATCGACGTCATCGCGCCGATCGAGGAGAGGTTCCAGACATGTGCGGGCACTCCCGCCGCGATCATTCCCGGCACGAACGAGCGAACGCCGTGGAAGACGCCGCTGACGTTGACATCGAGAACACGGCCCCAGTTGCGGGTCGGAGTGTCCCAGAGATAGCCAAACTGCTCGATACCGGCGTTGTTTACGAGCAGCCTCACCGGTCCGCGCGGGCTGCACCGCTCTGCGAGTTCGTCCATCTGATCGGGGTCGCGAACGTCGGTGCGCTCTGCCCAGGAGCGCGTTCCGGCACTCCGCAAGGATGCGGCGACGCGCTCGGCCCCTTCCTCGTCGACGTCGGCGACTACCACGGACATTCCCCGGCTCGCCGCTTGTCGAGCGAGCCCCTCGCCAATTCCGGCCGCGGCACCAGTGATCACCGCGAGCCCTTCGCGGAGGGCCGCGACGGTCATCGCTCGCCCTCCAACGTCTCGATAAGCCAGTCGATCCGGGCGGCTTCGTCTCGGTAGAACCGTTCAGACCACTTCAGGGCGACCGCCGAGTAGCGCCACTCCGGGTCACCTGATGCCCCGACGGCGTGCCCTTCGGCGCGCTCCGCCATCTGCAGGGCCGCGCCTCGGTACTCCAGCAGGGCCGCGCGCAGACGGTCGAGGTCACCATTGTGCGCCGCCCAGAGCCGCAGGATGTGCGAATGCTTTAGCACCACCGGCTCAGGAGGCAGATCGTCGACCCACTCCCGCATGCGGGCGCGACCCGAATCGGTGATCACGTAGAGGCGTCGGCTCTTCGTCTCGTGCGTCTGCTCCACGCGCGAGCGTGCCAGCCCGAGCGACTCGAGGCGACGTAGCTCAGCATAGATCTGGCTCTGAGATGGCGCCCAGTAGAAGAAGGCTAGGCTCTGATCGGCCCATCGCTTGATCTCGTACCCTGACAGCTCGCTCTCGAACGAAAGGATGCCGAGCACTGCCCAGCTCGTAGGGGGAAGCCCCAGCTCCTCCGCCGATCTGTTGTCGCCCACATTACCTCCGCGTTTCGGGTGGTGAATTGCAATTCATAGTATGACTAATCGTCATGGAAGTTGCGCGAAGGATCGCCCAGGCCGAGGCGCTGTTCCCGCAGCACGGAAGTCCTGTGCGTGCTCTGCGAAGGTCATGCGCGGCACCATAACATCGATGCGCAGCCGTTACCAAGCAAATGCATGGTTGGTATTGTGAGCTATGCTGATGCGTGCTTGACTAAGCAAGCAAGCGTTTGGTAGCTCTCAACGACGAGAAAGGTCGACTATGCACCGCACCAAGGTCACAGCAGCATTGGCAGCGGCGGCCGCCACTGCCCTCGTCCTCGCCGGATGCGCCGGCGGGGGCAACGACGGCAATGCACTGGCCGACGACGAAGGTCCTATAAAGGCGGTCGTCTTCGGCGCGCTCGGCGCAGAAGGCATCCTCGCTAACAATGCTGCCACGTCGGTGACGGCGGCACAGGCGTCGGTCGCGGCCGTCAACGAACTCGGCGGTATCCTCGACCGTAAGGTCGAGATCGAGGTCATCGACGACACGGGCGATCCCACGGTGGCCATCACCAAGCTGCGCGAGCTCCTGGCGAGCGACAAGCCCGATGTCGTGATGAACTCCGGCCCCTCTACGGTCGCCGATGCGATGCTGCCGGTCCTCACGCAGAACAAGGTCCTCTCCTTCAACATCGGCCCAACCCCGACCTCGGGCGATCCGTCGACGAACCCCTACAACTTCGACGTCTCCGCAGCAGTGCCCGACTACATCGGCTCGTTCGTCGCCGAGCTCAAGGCCCGCAAGGTCAAGAAGGTCGCGATCCTGCACGGCTCGAGCGCATACGGAGAGCTCTTCGGCCAGCTCACGGACAAGGCGTTCACTGGTGCCGGGCTCGAGGTCACGGGAATGCAGGGCTTCGACAACGCGGCCCTCGACATGACCCCGCAGCTCGAGGCGCTGCAACAGTCCGACCCCGACGTGCTCGTCCTCGACGCCTACGGCGCCCCGCTCGGCTACGTGCTGCAGGGCATCGAGAAGCTCGGCTGGGACGTGCCGATTATGGGCAACACCTCGGTCTCGGCAACGGGCCTCATCGCCACCAAGCCTCCGACGGGGGTGCTCGGCACCGACCAGGTCAAGAACCTCACCATGCAGGTGTACACGAGCACCAAGTACGACCCGGCCGACGAGAAGGTCAAAGCGGCGGTGGAGCTGATGGCCAAGACCGGACCGATCGAGTCCTCGCTCATCCTCGCCTACAACTACGACGCCATGCTGCTCTTGCGCGCGGCGGCCGAGAAGACCGGCTCGCTCGACGCAGCCGCGATCGCTGATGCACTGCTCGACCCTGAAGTGCAGAAGGCGGCCGACACGACGATCCTCTCCACCTACCGCTTCACCCAGGACTCGCACACGCCGCATGTGGCGCCCGAGGACTTCCTCTTCATTACGCCGGGCCCGCTGGTCAACGGGCAGTACCAGTAATCCCAAAATGCAGGTGGCCCCTGGATGCCGGTTGCGGCATCCGGGGCCGCCGCAGCACCTGACACGACCTGACAAAAGGACACAGGACCCATGACGATCATCTGGTCCGGTCTGGCCCTCGGCGCGGTGTACGCGCTGGTGGCCATCGGATACAACATCGTTTTCTTATCGCAGAAGACGTTCAACTTCGCCCAAGCGGCGCTCATGATGTTCGGCGCGTTCATCGCGTACGTAGGCATCGCGGTGGCGGACCTGCCCTGGTGGCTCGTGGCCTTTATCGCCGCCATCGTGGTCGGCGGTGTCGCCGCGCTCGAGGAACGCGTCGCCATTCGTCCTGTGAAGGACATGCATAACGTGCTGGTTACCACCCTCGGCGCATCGATCATCATCGAGGGTGTCGCCCAGCTCATCTGGGGTGGCGAGCCGCACCGTGTGCCATTCCTCCTCGGTGACGGCGTCATCGACGTGTTTGGCGGCCGGGTGTACCCGGTCGAGATCGCCCTCATCGTCCTCGTCGTGCTGCTCGTCGTGGCACTCACCCAGTTCGCGAAGCGGAGCCTCACCGGCATCGCCCTCATGGGCATGAGCGAGGACCGCGAAGCGGCCCAGCTGCGCGGCGTGAGCGTTCGGCGCCTCGCCTTCTGGGCGTTCGTCTTTACCGGCGTCCTGGCCGGCCTGCTCGGCGTGTTCGTCGGGCCCAAGACATACGCCGTCGCTACACTCGGTGCCGCGCTCGCCATCAAGGGCTTCGTGGTGCTCGCCATCGGCGGCTTCGGATCGCTGTGGGGCGTACTGGTCGGCGGGCTCATCGTCGGCCTCACCGAGGCGCTCGCCAGCCGGTACATCGGTGCCGACGTCGCGAACCTCAGCGTGTTCGTCATCCTTATCGTGATCCTTATGGTCAAGCCGACGGGGCTCTTCACCCGTCGCAAGGAACGGGTGGTGTGACAATGGCCGCATTATGGCTCAAGTTCCGGGCGGTGCCCGGTTGGATCTGGCCGCTCCTCATCGGCATCGTTATCCTGGTTCTGCCGTTCCTCGGGCTCGGCTACGCAGCCACGCGGCAGGTCGAGCTGACCCTTTTGCTCGCGCTGATCGTCTCGGGCATGAACCTCTCGCTCGGGTACGCGGGCGAGCTCGCGATGGGACAGGTCGCTATGTATGCGGCGGGTGCCTACACGGCCGGGCTCGTGAGCAAGGCGGGGTACACCGAGTTGTGGCTCCAGCTGCTCGCCGGCGCCCTTGCCGCACTCCTGGTCGGCCTACTCTCGGGCATCCCCGGCCTGAGGCTCGGCAGTTGGTCGCTCGCGATGACCTCGTTCTTCCTCATCCTGCTGGTGCCCGACGTGCTGTCGATCTTCAAGGAGGCGACAGGTGGCCGCAACGGCCTGGCCGGCATCGCGCCGCCGACGATGTTCGGCGAGCCGATCGACGGCGGCATGTACTACGTCATCCTCGTCGTCGTCGCGATCCTCTGGTTCGCGGCCATGCGGAACCTCATCGTCTCTCGGCACGGCACGGCATTGCGAGTGCTCAAGCAGAGCCCGGTACTCGCCTCGTCGATGGGGATCTCGGTCTTCCGGGCGAAGCTGACGGCATATGCGTTCGGCGCGCTCCCGGCCGGCGTCGCGGGTGTCCTGTTCGCCAACCTCGACCTGTTTATCTCGCCTGAGGCCTTCGCGTTCTCCTTCGCGATGACCGTCCTCGCTGCGTCGATCTTCGGCGGCTCAGCGAGCATCTACGGCGCGCTTATCGGCGCGGCGGTGCTCCAGTTCGGGATGAACCAGGCGACGAATTTTCAGGAGTACGGCCTCATCATCACGGGTGTATTTCTCCTTGTCGGCGGCGTCCTCTTCTCAGGTGGGCTCGCGTCGCTTGCCACCGGGCTGCTGCGTCGTCTCGACGCAGCAGCGCGCGCGCGGACCGAATACACGGAGAAGCCTGCAACCGATGCCGTCATCGAGCCCGTCGACGGTGCCTTCCTCCGAACAGAGGGAGTCTCGAAGGCGTTCGGTGGAAACAAGGCATTGACCGACGTCAGCGTAGCGGCCAAACCGCGGGCGGTGACGGCGATCATCGGCCCGAACGGCTCTGGCAAGACGACGCTGCTTAACATGATCTCGGGCTTCTATCGCACCGATGCGGGTTCGCTCACCATCGACGGGGAGCCGATCCACGGCCTGAGCGCGTACCGCGTGGCCCGGGCCGGGGTCTCGCGCACCTTCCAGACCCCGAACGTGCCCGAGAAGCTCACCGTGCTCGAGGCGGTCGAGGCCGGCAGGTATGCCCGCGCCCGCACGTCGGTGCTGGCCGCGGTGCTTCGCCTGCCGAGCCACCGGCGCTCGAGCCGAGCCGACCGTGCCGAGGCCGAGCGCGCCCTCGCCCTCGTCGGGCTGAGCGCGCAGCGGCATGTCGCCGCCGACTCGCTGCCCCTCGGCAACCGGCGACTCCTCGAGGTGGCACGGAGCCTCGTCGGTTCTCCGAAGGTCCTCCTGCTCGACGAGGTTGCATCGGGCCTCGACGAAGACGAGCTCGAGGTGCTCGCGAGCCTGATCCTGCGCCTGCGCGATGCCGGGCTCACGGTCGTCCTCGTCGAGCACAACTTCCAGCTCGTACTTCGGCTAGCCGACGAGATCTACGTGCTCGCCCACGGAAAGGTGATCGCGCATGGCACCTCGGAGGAAATTGAACATAACCCGCGCGTGATGGAGGAGTACCTGGGCGTCACGCCCGAACACGACGTGATTCACAGTGGAGGCGGCAATGAGTGAGAGGGTCCTGCTCGAGGTACGTAAACTGCAAACCGGCTATGGCGAGCTGAAGGTGGTCCGTGACGTCTCGCTCACCGTGCGCCGTGGCGAAATTACCGTGCTGCTCGGCCGCAATGGTGCCGGGAAGACCACGACGCTTCGTGCCATTATGGGCCTCAACCGCACCACCGGCGGGGAGGTTCGGTATCTCGGCGAGGAGCTCACGGATGCGCCGGTGCATCGCCGCGTGGCATCCGGCATGTCGTACGTGCAGGAGGGCAAGCGCGTGTTCCACGAACTGACTGTGGAGCAGAACCTGCTGCTCGGCGGTTACTCGACGAAGAAGAGCAAGCGCGCCCTCGCCGGCCCCGTTCAGGAGATCTACGAACTGTTCCCGATCCTCGCCGAGAAGCGCGCGCTGCCGGCGGCAAGCATGTCGGGCGGGCAGCAGCAGATGCTCGCGATCGGCCAGGCACTCATGGCCAGGCCGCAGCTGCTCATCCTCGATGAACCGAGTCAGGGGCTTGCCCCGGTCATCGTCAAGGAGGTCATGGAGCGCGTGCACGCGCTGAAGGAGACCGGAATGGGCATCCTGCTCGTCGAGCAGGCGGTGCAGGACTCCGTCGCGATCGCCGACGAGGTCACCGTCGTCGAGATGGGACGCACCATGCTGTCCGGCCCGGCAGCGGCCATCACCCACGACGATCTGCAGGCGGCCTACTTCGGCTCCGAAGCCTGACGCCGACGACAGGGGCGGCGCGCGATCTCGGGGCGCGCACCGTTCTCATCGTTCCGACCCATCTCCACGGTTGACCACTCGTGCTGACTCAAGCAGCCTAGCAAGTGCTAGGTGCGAAAACTCTGAAGGGAAAACTATCATCAGGCGACCTGGGAAGCAGATGAAGCTGGCTCTGTTCGCGCAGGGCACTGGAGTGGCGCAGTCGGTCTGGCGCTCTCCCCGCACCCAGCCCGAGCGGCTCCACTCGCTGGACTACTGGGCGGAGCTGGCCCAGCTCGCGGAGGCCGGCAAGCTCGACGCCTTCTTCATCGCCGACGCACTCAACCTGACCCCCTCCATCACGGTCGACGCCACCACCCGTCCGGATCCCGTGGCGATGCTCTCGGCGCTCGCGGCGGGCACCTCCCGGATCGGGCTGATCGGCACCAGCTCCACGACGTACAACGACCCCTTCACGGTGGCCCGGCAGTTCGCGACGCTGGACCACCTGAGCCAGGGGCGAGCGGGGTGGAACGTGGTCACGACCGCGATTAG
This sequence comes from Arthrobacter sp. B0316-1-20, assembly GCF_059091865.1. NCBI lineage: Bacteria > Bacillati > Actinomycetota > Actinomycetes > Micrococcales > Micrococcaceae > Arthrobacter > Arthrobacter sp. B0316-1-20. Next base: position 39,360 of record NZ_JBNHHC010000010.1, read on the forward strand.
TGCCGCTGCGGCGAACTATGGGGCGGCCGACCTGCCCGACCACGGGGACCGGTACGGCCGGGCCGAGGAGTTCGTCGACGTCGTGACGGCCCTGTGGCAGGCGTGGGGGGAGGACGCCGTGGTGGCCGACCGGGCCTCGGGACTGTATGCACACGCGGACCACATCCGTCCCATCGACCACCACGGCCAGCACTTCCACGTACAGGGGCCGCTGACCATCCCACGTTCTCCCCAAGGCCGCCTTCCCCTGGCCCAGGCGGGCTCGTCCGGCCCGGGGATGAGCCTCGGCGCGCGGGTCGCGAACCTGATCTTCACCACTCAGTTCGACCCGGGGCAGTCGCGCCAATTCGTGGCAGATGTCAAGCGACGCGCGGCCGGCTTCGGCAGGCGACCGGAGGAGGTGTCGGTGCTGCCCGGACTGACGCCCATCATTGGGCGCACCGAGGCAGAGGCGCGGGACCTCGCCGGCAACCTCGGGTCCCACCTGAGCGAGCAGGCGACGCTGCAGTTCTTGCAGCAGTCGTTCGGTGGCGTCGACCTCACCGGATACGACCTCGACGGGCCCTTCCCGGACATCAGGCCGCAGCTTCCTGCCCACGCCAGCGTGTCACGTCCGGCGCTGTTCATCCGCACCGCCCTCGGCGAGGGTCTGACCCTCCGGCAGATGGTGCAGCGCATCGGGCTCAGCATCGGCCACAGGTCGTTCGTGGGCACCGCGGACCGGCTGGCGGACGAGATGGAGGACTGGTTCGTGTCAGGCGCCGCGGACGGCTTCGTGATCCTCCCGGCGGACATGCCCGTCGGGTTGCGCGACTTCGTCGAGGAGGTCGTGCCACGGCTCCAGGACCGGGGTCTGTTCCGGAAAGAGTACCGGGGACGCACGTTGCAGGAGCACCTCGATGACTGAGCCGGTGGACGCGGTGGACGGCCAGCGGATCCGGGAGGTGCTCGGCCACTATCCGACCGGGGTGACGGTGATCACCGCCATCGGCGACCAAGGGGCAGCTGGCCGGGATGGTGCTGGGGTCGTTCACCTCCGTCTCCCTCGATCCGCCGCTCATCGCCTACCTTTCCCAGAAGTCCTCGAGCAGCTACGCACGGCTGCGCGGGTCGACCTCGTTCGTCGTGAACATCCTCTCCGTCGACCAGGAGAACCTGTGCCGGCAGTTTGCCTCGAAGAACGACGACAAGTTCCGTGGCGTCGACTGGCGACCGGCGCGGGGAGGCGCACCTATCCTCGGGGGATCCTTGGCGTGGCTCGACTGCGAGGTCGTGGAAACCATCGACGCCGGTGACCACGACATCGTCCTGGGCCGGGTCCGCGACATGGGCGTCCACGGGCCCGGTTCGCCGCTGCTGTTCTTCCAAGGTGGCTACGGCGGCTTCGACCCCCACGCACTCGTGGCGCCGTACGCGGCCGACCTGCGCGAGCAGTTGCGGGTGGCCGACCTGTCACGGGGGCCCATGGAGCGCCTCGCCCTGGAGCTACGGCTCGAGTGCAATGCACAGGCGGTCGTCGACGAGGACCTGGTCATCATTGCCGGAGCCGGCCTGTCCGCCCGCTCTTATCTCGCGCACGTAGGTCGCCGCCTGCCGTTCGTGCCGCCGTACGGTGCGCTGTTCCTCGCCGATCGGGACGACCGGACGGCGATCGAGTCGTGGACCAGGCATCCCGCCGACGCGCTGCCGAGCGCCACGCTCGAGGCGTGCAGCCGGCTGCTCGCCCGAGTAAGGAGCCGAGGGTGGTCGATCGGCCTGGTCGCACCGGACCACGACGCGGTGTGGCAGGAGGTCTCCGACCTCACCGCCGCGCCGGGACCGAACGGACTCTCCCGCAGGTCGCGTCCGCTGCTCGACCGGCTCGTCCCCTACTACGAGCCGGAGGACATGGTGGACGACCACGAGTACGACGTGCGGATCCTGGCGGTCCCGGTCCACGCGCCCGACGGACGGGTGATCGAGGTGCTCGCCCTGTGGGGCATGCCGCCCGGCGTCTCCGGGGCCAAGGTCCGCAGCTGGCTGGACCGCCTGCTCGCCACGGCGCACGAGGTCACCGGGCGGGTCGCGAGCGCTCAGGCCGGGGGCCCGACCAGCTCGGCCGGCACCCGGTTGGGGGCGAGCACATAGACGCAGCGGTGGCCCGCCATCAGCTCGTTGGCCACACGATGGGGCCGGAGAGACCTCGCCGTTCTCGTACTGGAACAGCTCGACCATAGCCCTCGAGCGCCGCGGTGAACGAGCGCTGCTCCTCGGTGAGTGCGAACCGCATCGCTCAGCCCCCTCCGCTCGCACCGGGGCAGGCCCAGGATGCGCGGCGGCGATGTTGGCCTAGATCTCGTTGGTGCCCGCGTAGACAGGGCCCCATCAGGTCGGGTGGCCGAAGCGGCCAAGCTCCACCGTGAGGCTCTTCGTGAACGCCGAGACGCCCGCCTTGTACGCGGCAGCGTCATCAATATCACGTCGATCTGCGTTCGGCGCGCCCGAGCACTGCGGCGACGCCGAACGCCGGCATCTTCACTTCAGAAGGAGCGCAGTAAGACCGAAGCCGTCATCGTTTCCGCGGTCCGACCGCCGATCGGGTGGGCGAACAAGGGCTCGCTGAAAGACATGCGGGCCGACGACCTCGCCACGCAGATGATCCAAGCCGCGGTCGACACCGTCGCGGGTACCACGGTGCACCGGTACTGCTCCTCGTCGCTGCAGACGACGCGCCTCGACTGTTAGGCGACGACGGTTCCGGCTGCCGCTGCCAGCCGCACGACGGCTTCATCAATGATGCGATCGACGAGTTCCTCGCACGAGGGCAGCTCGTCGATGACGCCGACGACTTGGCCGGCGGCCAGCATGCCTGCCCTGGTGTCGCCGTCGACGAGCCCGGCCTTTAGCAGCATCGGAGTGTTGGCCGCTAGCATCATCTGGCTCCAGCTCCTGCCGGTGCTGCGCTTCATCGACAGGCCGTCCCTGGCGAGCACCCACCAGGCCTGGCCGGAGAGCTCCTTGAACTGCATTGAGCGGCGGAGCGTCGGCAGCAGCTGGCGCAGTCGCCCACCGGATTCCAGCCCATTGACGAACTCAGTACGCAGTAGTCGATGGGGCATTCCGTCGGCCTTCGTGGTGACCACCGTGCCGTCGAGCCCGAAAGTGAGATAGCGCTGTTTGATCTCCGTGGGCACCGCGCTGTCGCTGGTGAGAAGGAATCTGGTGCCCATACCGATACCGACGGCGCCGTAGGCAAGCGCCGCGGCCAAGCCTCGGCCGTCGAAGAATCCTCCGGCGGCGATGACGGGGATATCCACGGCATCGACAACTGTCGGCAGTAGCAGGGTCGTCGGCGTGGCGCCGGTGTGGCCGCCTCCCTCTCCGCCCTGAATCATGACGGCATCTGCCCCCCAGCCCGCCACCTTCTCGGCGTGGCGAACAGAGCCGATAGAGGGGATGACGACCGAACCGTTTTCCTTGAGCTTCTCGATGAGCTCGCGCTTGGGGGCCAAGGCGAACGAGGCGACCTTCACCCCGTATTGGACCAGCAGATTGGCCCTGTCCATGGCATCGGCGGCGTCGGCGCGCAGGTTGACGCCGAATGGCTTGTCTGTGCGGTTCTTCACCTCGACGATGGCGTGCTCGAGCTGGGAGAGGGTCATCGTCGCCGACGCCAGGATGCCGAGCGCGCCTGCCTCAGCTGTTGCTGTGACCAAGCGGGGCCCGGCGACCCACCCCATGCCCGTCTGCACGATCGGGTGCTCGATCCCTGTGAGCACGGTGAGAGGGGTTCGGATGCGATTCGCGGTGCTCATGCTGGTACCTCGTGTTCTCTGCGATTTAGTGGGTCGAGAACCTCCCGGATGAGCTGAAGTTCACGCTCATCGGGGAGGCGGGTTGTGCTGATAGCGCCCGCCGTGTGTACGAAAAAGCCGGTGGCCTCCATGAGTTCGTCGAGACTGACGCCGGGGTGCAGCGATACCAGCGCCATGCTGAAACCCGGACCGCTGAAGTCGAAGACACCGAGGTTGGTCACGACCTGGTGCAGCCGGTGGAAGCGGGAGGCGCCAGCGCCAGCGGCCCGGGCGCGATCGGTGCCGACGCCGGTCACGAAGTCCACCTTCTCGACGAGGGTGCGGCGGCTGTGCCGTGCGATCCAGTAGCTCGTCGCGTGATTGATGGTATTGGTGGCTGCGGCCCTAGTGCCTAAGAGCTGTCGTTTCGGCCTCCGGTGCTCACCGATGGCGGACAGGTTCTGATTGCCCATGCGGTCGAGTTGGGCCGCACCCATCACGACGTGGCGGCGCCCCGTCGCGATCAGCTCGAACAGCTCCCGATACGGCAGGTAGCCGGCGGTGACGGCGCTCGGCTGGTCGATTGCCGGCACATCGCCGAGGATCGTCGACTCCCCATCGCTGATCATCAGGTCGGGGGCGTGGGTGAGAAGTGCGAGGCGAACGCCGATGGTTGGGACAATACCGGCCGTGCTGGCCAGAATCTCGCGCTGCCCGCGGAACAGATCGCTGCACGCCGTGACTGTAACTTCAGCGCGGGTGACGTCACTCATCGCCCACCGCCCGGTTCGTGCGGTAGCTGGCGTCGTCGGCATCGATATGGCGGCTCCGGAAGTGCTGCCAGGCTTCGGCCGACGACGCCGACAGCACGTACTCGCGCTGGAACGACTCGTCCCGTGCATAGTCGGGCAGGCAGGGAGTGAAGTGCGCCCCGCCCGGCGACTCGACAACGTGGTGGACCATGGTGCGGTTCAGCAGCAGCGTCGAGGGGTGGGCGTCCCGGGTGAGCTCGGCCGTTGGCACGATGGACTCCGCGCTGACGATGGTGCGTTCTGCGGCGCGGGCAAACAGATCGTCGAAGTACGGATCAGGACCCAGGCTTTGCGCGTTGCCGAGTTCATCGGCGCGGTTGAGGTGCACAAGGGCGACGTCGAGGGGGATGGCGGGCATGGCAACGAGCGTCTCAGCGTCATCATAGGGCGAGAGGATCGTGCGGATCTGCGGGTTGCTTGCCAGTACGTCCGAGCCGAGGCCGGAGCGGGTCACCTCGAACGGGAGACGCCGCCCCGCCGCCCGGAGGCCGGAGACGAGCAGGGATTCATCGAGCTCGACGACCTCGACGCGGCCGGCCTGCCTGGCTGCGGCGAAGTGCGGCTCGATCGCGGTGGAGTCGAGAGTGACGAATCCGTAGACTGCGCGCCGGAGCTGGCCGGTCGCACAGAGCACGCCGACATCCGGGCCGCCGAAGCTAACAATGGTGAGGTCGCGCACTCCCGAGCGCACGAGCGCGCGCACCAATGCCATTGGCTTGCGCCGGGACCCCCAGCCGCCGATGCCGATGGTCATCCCATCGGTGAACTGCCCGATGACGCCCTCGGCATCAATGACTTTGCTGGTCACTGGCCGAGCGAGGGTCCGGTGCCGACGAAGTCGTCGCGCAGTTCGTCGGCGACGCCCTCAAGGTTGAGCTCGAAGGTGAAGCCCTGCTCGAAACGGTAGCTCTTCACGACGTCGATGGGATCGATGCCGTTGAGGGCCTCCTTCGCGGCCCGCACCACCCGGGTGTCCTTCGCAGCGATCTCGGCCGCGAGGGCGAATGCCGCGTCGTCGAGCCGATCGGCGGCGACGACCTCGGCTACGCTGCCCAGTTCGGCCAGGCGCTGCGCCGTGATCGATCGGCTTGTGTAGTACATCGTTCGCAGCAAGTGCGCCGGCACGAGGCGGGAAAGGTGGGTCGCGGCGCCGAGTGCGCCGCGGTCGACCTCGGGAACGCCGAAGTAGGCGTTATCGCTGGCGATGATCGTGTCGGCGCTGCCGGCCAGACCGACGCCGCCGCCGAGGCAGAAGCCGTTCACCGCAGCGATCACGGGTACGGCGCACTCGTAGATCGATTTGAAGGCGAGGTAGCAGCCTCGGTTGGCACCGAGGATGGCGCTGAAGCCCGCCGTGGCCTGCATCTCCTTGATATCGACGCCCGCGTTGAAGCCCCGACCCTCCGCGCGCAGAACGACGACGCGCGTGTCCGGATCTGTCCCGGCTTCGTTGAGGGCATCGCTGATCGCATACCAGCCTTGGACGGGAAGCGCATTAACCGGCGGATAGTCCATAGTGACTACCCGCACGCCGTCACGGTGCATGTTCGATGTGATTGACATTTGAGTTCCTAACCTAGCGCTTGCTTGGTATTTGAGCGTTGGCTTGTTACCCTAGCAATTGCTTGGTAAAAAGTACACCGGCCAGGCGCGGCAGCGAACTCAAGGAGTGAAGACGACATGACGGGCATCTGCAAGGGGCGAGTGGCCATAGTGACGGGGGCAGGCCGCGGGCTGGGACGGGAGCACGCTCTTGAGCTTGCACGACAGGGAGCGAAGGTCGTCGTCAACGACCTGGGCACGACCCTGGCCGGCGTAGTCGAGGCCTCGGGCCCCGCGCACGAGGTCGTAGAGCTGATCCGGGCAGCAGGAGGGGAGGCGGTGGCCAACGGCGCCGACGTCGCAGACTTCGAGCAAGCGGCCGGGCTGATCAAGCAGGCGATCGACACCTTCGGACGCCTGGACGTGCTGGTAAACAACGCCGGCTTCGTGCGTGATCGTATGTTAGTAAACACCTCGGAAGAGGAATGGGATGCGGTGATCCGCGTGCACCTTAAGGGGCACTTCTCGCCGCTGCGGCACGCCAGCGAATACTGGCGCAGTGAGGCCAAGGCGGGCAGGATGCCAGATGCCCGAGTGATCAACACCTCATCTGGTGCGGGTCTGCAGGGCAGCGTAGGACAGTCAAGCTACTCGGCCGCGAAGGCGGGGATCGCCGGGCTTACCCTGGTGGCTGCACACGAGCTCGCCCGTTACGGCGTGACGGTGAACGCCATCGCCCCGTCGGCGCGCACGCGCATGACCGAGGGCGCATTCGCTGAAGCCATGGCGATTCCCGAGCGCGGCTTCGATGCGATGAATCCCGCCAATGTCTCACCCATCGTCGCCTGGCTTGCCAGCGACTCCTCGGCTGCCGTGACCGGCCGCGTGATCGAGATCGAAGGTGGCCGTATCTGTATCGAGGAAGGCTGGAAACATGGGCCGGCCCGCGATGCGGGAGAGCGCTGGGATGCCGCGGCCGCCGGTGTGGCGATCGAGCAGTTGCTCGCGGAATCCGCCATCCCTGAGCTGGTATACGGCGCATGAGCGGCAACGGGGCAGATGCCTGGGCGGGACAATCGCTCGGTGAGCGCACCGTCGGATACACCGAGATCGATGCCATTCTTTATGCCCTCGCCATCGGAGCCCCCGCCAGTGAGCTCGACCTTGTCTTCGAAGACCGCCTGCGTGTTCTTCCCTCGTTCGGCCTGACACTGGCTCAGTGGGCCCCCGATAAGCTGTCGCAGCAGGGCGCGTTCGACAATCGGGCAGTTCACGGTACGCAGGAGTTGATTGTCATCAAGCCCCTGCCCCGCAGGGGAGAGATCCTGCTCAACGCGCGCGTCGGCGAGGTGTGGGACAAGGGTAACGCCGCTGTTTTTAACGTCATCGTCGAGTGCGACTACTTCCAGGCGACGTGGGGTATCTTCGCCCCCGGATTCGGCGGCTACGGCGGCGAACGCGGCCCAACTCGACCGGCAGCGTCAGGTCAGGAACCCAGCGGCGGCGGCAGCATACAGACCATGCCCAATCAGGCGGCGCTATACCGCCTGCTCGGAGACCGGCACCACATCCACATTGACCCGCAGGCCGCACAGCGCATAGGCCAAGACCGCCCGATTCTGCACGGGCTCGCCTCACTGGCGTCCACAACACTTCCTCTGGCCCGTCTCGCCGGCGCGCACCCAGCCGACCTCGTCAAATTCGCCGGCCGTTTCACCGGCGTCGTCTTCCCCGGGGATGAGCTTGCGGTGCGCACCTGGGAAGGCGGCCGCTTCGAAGCCTCAGTGGGTGAACGCACAGTGATCTCAGAAGGTCTGGCGGTTTTCCGATGACCGTCCAACGCGTGGGAGCCGGGCCGGGCATACGTCATGGGCGACGGGAACCTCAGCTACGCCGCGTACTTCGGGATGCTCGCCGAGGTTGTCGGCCGCACCGGGCCGCTCGAGATGCGCGACAAGGAGCATCCGTTCCAGCCGGACCGCTTCATTGTGCAGGGCCGGGGTAACACCATGACTTTTGAACCAGACTCAGCCGAGGTCGAACGCCTCGGTACAACCGTGGCAGCATCCGCCGCGCTTTGACCGAGATCGTGACGGATTCGACGGAGATGCGTCGACGATCAGAAAGGGTAAATGATGAGAGTCATCGTACTGATGAAAGAAGTGCCGGACACCTGGGGTGATCGCACGCTGGATCTGGAGACCGGTCTTCTGAACCGGTCAGCGAGCGAGCCCGTACTCGACGAGATCACGGAGCGCGCGCTCGAGGTTGCGCTGAGCTACCGTGACTCCCACCCCGACACCGAGGTGGTCCTGCTCGCTGTCGGGCCGGCCGGGACACTCCCGGCCAGCTTGCGCAAGGGCCTGGCTATGGGCGCAGATCGCGCCGTGCACGTCGAAGACCCCGCCCTGCTCGGAGCCGACTTGACCCTGACCGCCGAGACCATCGCCGCGGCGGTCCGCCACATCGGCTTCGACCTCGTCGTCGCCGGCAACATTTCCACCGACGGTGGCGGCGGGGTTCTGCCCTCCATGCTCGCCGAACTGCTGGGCGTCGCGGGGTTGAGCTCGCTGTGCTCCGTCGAGCTCAGCGAGCTCACCGTTGCCGGGCGATGCAACACCGAGTCGGGCAGCTTTGAAGCAAGTGCGGCCCTCCCGGCTGTCATCTCGATCACCGAAGCGCTGCCCGACGCCCGCTTCTCGAACTTCAAAGGCATTATGGCCGCCAAGAAGAAGCCCTTCGAGACCATGAGCCTGGCTGAGCTGGGCATCACTCTTGACGACGCGGCCGCTCGGTCCATCGTCATCGCGGTCGCGCAGCGCCCGGCACGCACCGGAGGTACCCGAATCACCGACGACGGCGACGCCGGACAGCAGATCGCAGACTTCCTTGCCCGGAACCAACTCATCAAAGGACGCTCAGCATGACCGGCTACCCCTCGAACTCAGTTCTCGTGCTCGTCGAAGTCTCGCCGTCGGGTCAACTCAGTTCCAGCGCGGCGGAGGTGATCGGCGCGGCATCGACCGTCGGCAACGCCGTCGCCCTCGCCGTTGCAGCACCTGGCAGCTCTGCCCAGCTCGGAGCTGAACTCGCCGCACTTGGCGCTCCCCATGTGTTGATCGCTGAGTCGGCGCAATTCGCCAGAGCCCTAGTGTCGCCGCTGGTGGACGCGCTCGCAGCGGCCGCTGTGGCGGTGAGCCCTGAGGCGGTTCTGGTGTCGAACTCCGTGCAGGGCCGGGATGCTGCAGCACGGTTTGCCGCACGGTCCGGCTCGGCGCTGGCAGTCGACGCCGTCGCGATCTCCCGCGACGAGGAGGGTATGATCGCGCACCACTCGGTCTACGGCGGCGCCTATTCCGTCGACTCCGCGGCGACCACAGGGGCGCTCGTGATCACGCTGCGCCAGGGCTCGTCCAGCGTGCGTGCAGCGGCACAGAATGCCGCGGTTCAGGTGCTGGAGGTTGCGGCGTCCGGGGTTCCCGACGCCGTCATTACCTCCTACCAGGAGACCGCCGTCGGGTCCTCACGCCCCGAGCTCCGCGGGGCCGATATCGTGGTATCAGGCGGCCGAGGTGTCGGCTCTGGCGAGAATTTCGCGCTCGTCGAGGATCTGGCCGATGCCCTCGGGGGAGCCATCGGCGCCTCGCGGGCGGCCGTCGATGCCGGCTATGTGCCGCAGTCGTTCCAGGTCGGCCAGACCGGTGTGACAGTGGCCCCGCAGCTCTACGTCGCGCTCGGCATCTCCGGGGCAATTCAGCATCGCGCCGGAATGCAGACGGCCAAGACGATCATCGCGGTCAACAAGGACCCCGATGCGCCCATCTTTGAGATTGCCGACTTCGGCGTCGTTGGCGACATTTTTACCGTGGTGCCGCAGTTGGTTGCCGCGATCGAAGCGAAGCGAGGTTAGTTCGATGGTGAGGGAGGGGCTTCCCCGCGTTCCCAGAGCCGCCGGCTCCGGTTCGGGTGCGGTGGCGAAGACCGCAGAGCAGATTACGCCGTCCCCGGCCCCGACTACGGGGGCGAATACCGGGGCTCCGTCGACTCCAGCACCGGCCGGTAGGAGGCAGGGACTGCCCCGCCCGGATGGCGCGGCAGCCGCCGTGCCTGCCCCGCCCATCGTCGCCAGCAACGTGCCGACGACGCCCAGTGCACCTGCATCCGAGGCGTCACGCCGCGGCAGGCTCGTACGCGCAGGCGTTCTGGCCGCCGCGCTGCTCATGGCGCTTGCGGTCTTTGTGCTCGTCGCCCGATGGCTCGTCACGCTGGAACCTGTGCAGGGCTTCCTGGCCCAGTACCCGGGCGAAAGCGAGCTCCCGCACGGGGCGCCCGTCGGACTGCCGGCATGGCTCGCCTGGCAGCACTTCTTCAACGTCTTCTTGATGGTGCTGGTCATCCGGTCGGGTTGGCAGGTGCGCACAGAGCGCCGTCCACCGGCATTCTGGACGCCGCACCGGGGCACGAACCCCCAAAAGGTCAGCATCACCCTGTGGTTTCATCAGTCGCTCGACATTCTGTGGTTGGTCAACGGCGCGATCTTCGTAGTGCTGTTAGTTGTTACCGGGCACTGGATGCGGGTCGTGCCGACAAGATGGGATGTCTTCCCGAACGCGCTCTCCGCAGCAGTGCAGTACGTCTCGCTGGATTGGCCGACCGAAAACGGCTGGGTCAACTACAACAGCCTGCAGGTGCTGGCCTACTTCGTCACGATCTTCATCGCGGCGCCATTGGCGGCGGCAACCGGGTTCCGCATGTCGGCGATGTGGCCGGCGAAGGCGAAGCGGCTCAGTAGTGCTTATCCGATCGAGTTGGCCAGAGCCATTCACTTGCCCGTTATGCTCTACTTCGTCGGGTTCATCATCGTGCATGTCGCGCTCGTTCTATCGACCGGCGCGCTGCGCAATCTAAACCACATGTACGGCGCCCAGGATGCGGTGAACTGGCTCGGGTTCTGGATCTTCTTCGCCTCGTTGCTCGTGATCGTCGGAGGATGGCTCGCCGCCCGCCCGCTCGTGTTGGCCCCCATCGCCTCGCTGTTCGGCAAGGTCGGACGATAGAGCTACTGCATGCGCAGGCATTGCACGGACCTTAAGGCGAGTCACACATACGTGAGCACCGAAAGGATGCAAGGCCTCGTCGTGGGCCGCTCCATGACCGCATCTTCGCCTTCAACTGAACGAGTGCAGCCGGCGGCGGTGGCAGCCGCCGCTCCTCTCCTGCTTGTCTCCTGAGTTCCCCGAAAGGCATTCCCCATGAATCCAGAGAGTAGAACACCCGTCATCCTCGGCGGGGCACGCACTCCGTTCGGCCGCTTCCGTGGCGGCCTGGCCCCGATGTCCGCCAGCGACCTCGGCGCCCACGCCATCCGTGCCGCGCTGGAACGCACCGGCGTGACCCCGGAAAAGATCGATGCCGTGATTGTCGGTCAGGTCATCCAGGCCGGCGCGGGCCAGGGCCCGGCCCGCCAGGCCAGCCTCGGCGCCGGCATCGGCTGGGACGTACCCACCGTGACTGTGAACAAACTCTGCCTCTCGGGCCTGACCGCCGTGATCGATTCCGCCCGGATGATCCGCACGGGCGAGGCCGACTTCGTGGTGGCTGCCGGCCAGGAATCCATGACCAACGCCCCGCATCTGGTCAGGGGGCTGCGCACCGGCGTCGCCCTCGGGGACACCCCCATGCTCGACGCGCTGAACCATGACGGCCTGCAGGATCCGTTCAGCAGGGACCTAATGGGCACCGCCACGGACGCCGGCAACACCGTGCGCGGCATCAGCCGCCAGGAGCAGGACGAGGTCGCCGCCCGCTCCCATCAGCGCGCCGAAGCGGCCAAGGCCGCTGGCATCTTTGATGCCGAGATCGCACCCGTCAAGGTCCCGCAGCGCAGGGGCCCCGCGCTGACCCTGGATGTCGACGAGGGCATCCGCCCGGGAACGACGGCGGAGGCCCTGGCTGTTCTCAAACCCGCCTTTTCGTCGGACAAGAACGCGACCGTCACCGCCGGCTCGTCCTCACCACTGTCCGACGGGGCCGCCGCCGTCGTCATTGCCAGCCGGGCCGCGGCCGAAGCAGCCGGACTGGCATGGATCGCCGAGGTCGGGGCCCATGGCCAGACCGCCGGTCCCGACGGCTCACTGCACTCCCAGCCCTCCCGGGCCATTGAGGCGGCCCTCAAGCGCGAAGGCCTGACCGTCGATGACCTGGACCTGATCGAGATCAACGAGGCCTTCGCCTCCGTGCTCATCCAGTCGGCCCGGGACCTGGGCCTCGAGACGGACCGGATCAACGCGGACGGCGGTGCTATCGCCCTCGGCCACCCGGTCGGTGCCTCGGGCGCCCGGCTCGTGCTGCACCAGGCCCTGGCCCTGCAGCGCCGCGGCGGCGGGACAGGGGTGGCGGCCCTTTGCGGCGGCGGCGGCCAGGGCGACGCCCTGATTCTGAAGGCCGCCCGATGAGCGCGGCGACCACCACGGGGCGGGCCGGCGCGTTGCCCGGCGGAGGCTCCCGCCATGCACGGCTGCAGGACATCCAGATGCCCGATGCGGGCACCTTCGCGCTGATCACACTGACCGGCGGTCAGGACCACAAACCTGCCGTCTTCAGCCCTGGAGCATTGCAGGAACTCGGCACGATGCTTGAGTACCTCCGGGAGCGAACGGCCGCCGGTGAACTGGCCGGCATTGGCATCACCGGGCAGGACCGCGGCTTCGTGGCCGGCGCCGACCTCACCGCCATGAAAGCCCTAAAGGAGCCGGACGACGCCCGCACGATGGCCCGGCTGGGACATCAGGTCTTCGACACCCTCGCTGCCATGGACGTGCCCACCTTCGCCTTCATCAACGGGGCAGCTATCGGCGGAGGCTTGGAAATCGCCCTGGCCGCCGGCTACCGCACCATCTCCGCCGACACTAATGCAGTCTCGCTGCCCGAGGCGTTCCTCGGCCTGGTCCCGGGCTGGGGCGGGGTGTACCGGCTGCCCCGACTCATCGGCCCGGCCAACGCGGTCAAGGTGATGATTGAGAATCCCCTGAGCAACAACAAGGTCCTTGACTGCGATGCCGCCTTCGACCTCGGAATCGCCGACGCCGTTTTCGAACCGGGTGATTTCCTGGGGCAATCCCTGACCTGGGCGGCCCGAATCATCACCGCAGATACCGCTCTGACGCAAGAACTCCATCAACGGCGGGCCCGAAAGGCCGGATACACCAACGCAGACTGGGATGCGGCCATCGCGGCCGGCCGCGACCTAATTGAATTAAAGACCGCCGGTGCCGCGCCGGCCCCGGCACGGGTGCTGGACTTGCTTGAACGCGCCAGGTCCCTCACCCAAGCCGACTCCGCCGAGCTGGAAATCCAAGCTCTGACCGAGTTAATCCAGACTCCACAGTTCAAAGATTCGGTCTACGCATTCCTCGACCTGCTCCAGCGCCGGTCCAAAAATCCGTCGGACGCCCCGGACCCGAAGCTGGCCCGCGCGGTCACCAAGGTCGGCGTCGTCGGCGCGGGGCTGATGGCCGGCCAGCTGGCGCTGCTCTTCGCCCGGCAGTTGCAGGTGCCCGTGGTGCTAACCGACATAGACCGGACTCGCGTGGACAAAGGCGTGGCCTACGTCCACGCTGAGGTCGACAAGCTGCTGGCCAAAAACCGCATTTCTTCTGATGCAGCCGCCCACATCAAGACCTTGGTCACCGGCTCGGTGTCCAAGGACGCCTTCGCTGACGCGGACTTCGTCATCGAGGCCGTCTTTGAAGAACTCTCCGTCAAGAAACAGGTTTTCGCCGAGGTCGAAGCCGTCGTCTCCGACAAGTGCATCCTCGCCACCAACACCTCATCCCTGTCCGTAACGGAGATGGCCGCGGACCTGCTGCACCCCGAACGCCTCATCGGATTCCACTTTTTCAACCCCGTCGCCGCCATGTCCTTGGTGGAAATCGTCCGCGCCCCCAAGACCAGCGACGAAGCCCTCGCCACCGCCTTCATCCTCGGCAAGGCACTGAAAAAGACCACCGTACTGGTCCGCGATGCCGCCGCCTTCGTGGTCAACCGCGTGCTGCTGCGCCTGATGGCGGAAGCCACCAGGGCTTTCGACGAGGGCACCCCGGCCGAGGTCGCGGATAACGCACTCAGACCCATGGGCCTGCCGATGACCCCGTTCACCCTGCTGGCCATGATCGGCCTCCCGGTCGCCCAACATGTCACCGAATCCCTGCATGCCGCCTTCGGCGACCGTTTCCCGGTCTCGGCCAACCTGCAGAGGCTTATCGACCACGGCGTCACATCACTCTGGGTTACCGACCCCGACGGCCGACGGGACATCCCGCAGTCCACACTGGACCGGCTGGAATTCGGCAACTGCCCGTCCACCGCCGAACAACTGCTCGAACGCGTCCAGGACGCGCTGGCACAGGAGATCGGGCTCCTGCTGGACGAAGGCGTCGTCGCCGCCCCCGAGGATGTGGACCTGTGCATGATCGCCGGCGCCGGCTGGCCGCTGCACCTGGGCGGCATCACCCCCTACCTGGACCGCACCGGCGCCTCCGAAAAAGTCAACGGGCGGTTGTTCCATCCAGCCTCGAACCAAGCGCTACCAAATCACCAGCAAGTTCTTTAACGGATGCGAAGTGAGGCAACCCGCACCCGAACCGTCGTCTCCATTCACATGTTTAAGGGCACGAGGGCAACGAAGCGGTCTTCTGTCGGAAACCGGCACGGATGAGATCGGATTGACCGCTGGTGAACAAGACCGCTCACCGGGAAGCACGCAGGTGGGGCAATCCCGTCCAGCGGGACAGGGTATGCGCGGTTTCGGATCGATACGGTGTAATCAATGAGACGTGGGCCATACCGAAAGTGTGTGGTCGCCCGACTGCGAGAGGAGTCCATGGTGGGCATGAGTTCGGAGCGGGTGGTGGTGGTCACCGGGGCCAGCCGGGGTGCCGGTAAAGGCATCGCACTGGCGCTGGGCGCGACCGGGGCCAAGGTCTACGTCACGGGACGCACGCAGACCGAGGGCGACTCGCCGCTGCCCGGCACCGTGTTCGCGACCGCCGAAGAGATCACCCGTCGTGGCGGCCTCGGGGTGCCCGTCGTGGTCGACCATAGCGACGACGCACAGGTGCAGGCGCTGTTCGAGCAGGTGGGTGAGGAGGACGGCCGCCTCGACATCCTGGTCAATAACGCGCTCGCGGTGCCGGACGCGCTCACGACGCCGGGACCGTTCTGGGAGAAGCCGTTGTCCCTGCTCGATCTGTTCGACGTCGGCATGCGGTCGAGTTATGTCTCCAGCTACTACGCCGCGCCGCTGCTCGCCGCGAACGGCGAGGGGCTCGTGGTGAACACCTCGTCGTTCGGCGGCACGTGCTACATGCACGGCCCCGCCTACGGCGCCGGCAAGGCCGCTGTCGACAAGATGGCCCACGACATGGCCGTCGACTTCCGACCGTTCGACGTCGCGGTCGTCTCGATCTGGATGGGTCTGCTCAAGACCGAGCGTACGCTCGCCGCATTCGCCGCGAACCCCGGGGCGTACGAGGAACTGGCCGCCACCGCGGAGTCTCCGGAGTTCACCGGACGCGTGATCGACGCCCTCGCCCGCGACCCGCAGCTGATGAAATACAGCGGACGGGTACTGATCGGTGCCGAGGTCGCCGAGGAGTTCGGGGTCCGCGACACCGAAGGCCAACAGCCGCCCTCACACCGCCCGTTCCTCGGCAGTCCGCCTGTCTTCGCGGACGCCATCATCGACTGACGCATCACCTGTAAGTAAGAGCACCCCGAGACGACTACGACATCCTCTCCGAGGAAGCGGACTTCACCCAAGTATGGGCCCACCCGCCCGCCAGCTCCTACCGCAAAGCACCCCGGGAACCGCCTCAGCTGCCATGGTCGCGGCTGAAGGAATGGGAGCTTGGATGTACGTCTCCGACTATGCACGCAGCGGCTTCCGCGATGGCATCAACTGGTACCTCGCCGGGGACCTCAATCTCGCGCACTGGATATAGAGAGGACCCCATCAAGTATATGAAGCAACACCGTCAGGATGTCCGTGCCGTGAGAGCGGTGCCCGGTGGCGGCTACATGCGCCATGGATAAGCCAGGTGAGGTCAACGCGGCGTTTATCGAGTTCCTCCGCGACCTCGACCTGCCGGAGGGCAGTCAGTACGCCGGCCATAACGGTGCCCACCCAGAACAGTGGCTCGGCCATGAACCGAAGAAATGGAGAGAACCGATGGACCTGACGCAGCGAATCAACGCCCTCGAACGGATCGAGGCGATCAAGAACCTCAAGTACCGGTACTGGAGGGCCTGTGACGGCAAGGACCCGAAGACGTTCCGCGACTGCTTCATCCGTTCGGGAGCGAACATCGACTACGGCCGGCTCGGTTCTTTCGACGATGCCGACCGGATGACGGAAATCTTCACACGGATCGCACTGCACAGGGTCGAGGGCCAATACGTGATCTACGACATGCGCCATGGCATGCACCCCGAGATCACGCTGGCCGGCGAGGACACCGCGTCCGGCCGGTGGACACTTCGGTTCCGGCAGGTGAATCTGCTGGACAACACCGAGACCCTCTCAACCGGGGAGTACAACGACGAATACCGGCTCGAGGACGGCCAGTGGAAGATGTCCAAGTGCCACTTTATTGAGACGTGGTCCATTCGGCGCCCGCTGTCCGCCGACGCCGTAATCACCGAAGGTGCTTTCGCGGAGGTGATGCGGTGAGCGCCGGGAACGCATCAAAGTCATGGTGGTGATCAGCACGTTGTCCCGGTCCCAACCAATGCCCCTCCACTAGCCGGGGGGGAATTGCCGGGCTGAGGTTCGGGTGGCTGGAAGAATTGGGGTATGAGCTCTGACTCCCAGGACGGCCTGTTTGACGAGGGACGGAGCGCGTCGAGCCTGCCGGCGGGGACGCGGTGGAGGCTGGCGCCGGGGTGAACAAGCGGTTCAAAGCCTTGAGCCTCACGCGGCGATGCTGGTGCCGCCGTCTTTGGGATGAGTGGTCGTCCCCGGTAGAGGAGGAACTGGATCTGTCCCGTTCTATGACTCGTATGCGAAGACGAAGGGCCAACCGCCGTACGACCCGCGGCTGATGCAGTGGATCCTGCTCTACGGGTACTGTGACGGGGTTCCGGTCCGCCCGGGAGCTGGAACGTGCCTGTGTCGATGTGGACGCGTTCCAGTGGCTAGCCGCGCAGCAGGCCCCGGACTTTAGGTCCACCAGCCGGTTCCGCAAACGCCATCTGGCCACGTTGGGCAACGTGTTCCTGCAGGCCCTGGAGCTTTGCCGGGCCGCTTACATGGTCAAACTCGGCCAGGTGGCCCTGGACGGTACGAAGGTGCGGGCCAACGCCTCGCGGCGGAAGGCGATGAGCTACGTCGAAAATGGCCGGTG
Source organism: Arthrobacter sp. B0316-1-20 (assembly GCF_059091865.1). Lineage (NCBI taxonomy): Bacteria > Bacillati > Actinomycetota > Actinomycetes > Micrococcales > Micrococcaceae > Arthrobacter > Arthrobacter sp. B0316-1-20. Next base: position 56,889 of record NZ_JBNHHC010000010.1, read on the forward strand.
ACCCGGGAGTCGCTGGAGCGGAAGCGGCTCAAAAAAGCGCGGGCGCGAGCCCGGAGGCCAAGGCCAAGGCCAAAGACCGCAGCGGTGATGACGGTACCGCGGCCGCCAAGGGCGAGGAAGCAGCCGCGAAGGCCAAGCCGAAGTGCACGACGCAGCGGAACTACACCGATCCGGACGCGCGGATCATGGGAACTGCGGACGGCTCAGCCCACCTCGAACACGTCAAAGAGATCGAGCGCGGGACTGCCGGCGGCACAGAGTTCTTCAGCGCCACCGGCCGGCTCAAGCACGGCGAAAAGTCCCGGACGCGCCTTGGAGCAGGATCCCCGCCAACGCCACGCTGAATGAACGCATGGCCCGCAAACTCAAAACCAAGAGGGGCAGGGCCGTCTGGCCTGGCGCAAAGCAATCGTGGAGCCGGTCTTCGGGCGGATCCACACCAGGCAGGGCAAACACGTGCTGCTCCGCAGCCTCGACCAGGCCTTCCACGAACGGGAACCTGCTCGCTGGCTGCCACAACCTGCTTAAACTCTTCACCTACCGGCAGGACCAAAGGACCGTCCCCGCCGACGCGTAAAGGCGTCCGGCAGGTCCCCGGCACGCGAGGACGCTCACGCAGGGAAACCGCTACCAGCCCCCGCCCCATTAGACACTCAGACCACTAGGGACCCATGCTCCTAGCACTGGCAGGCTCCGTGCCGCGTTGAGCGGCACAGCATCGAGAAACGGGGGCGAAAAGCCATCCGGGCCGGGGCCGCAGGCCTGTGGCTCCTGCTGGGGACCGACAGCCGCCGCGATTCCTGCCGGTCCCGGTGGCCGGGACCGGAACTGCACCAGCACACGCGGCCGTGACTGAATGACCCCATCAATCGGCAACCGGAGAGGCATCAATGATGAGTACACAGGGACCGGCGGGACCGGTGGACGCCCGCAATATTGACTCGATCGATTTCGAGACCGACGTGTTGGTGATCGGATACGGCTGCGCCGGAGCGGCCGCTGCCCTGGAAGCGCGTGGCCGGGGCGCCGACGTCGTCGTCCTTGAACGCGCCAGCGGCGGAGGCGGATCGTCTGCGCTCTCCGGCGGAGAGATCTATCTCGGGGGTGGTACACCAATCCAGCACGCCTGTGGCTTCACCGACACCGCAGAGGACATGGAAGCCTACCTGCTCGCGGCGCTGGGACCTCACGCCGATGCCGAGAAGATCAGGCTCTATTGCCGCGGCAGCCTGGAGCATTACGATTGGCTCACCAAGTACGGGGTCCCGTTCAAACCCTCACTCTGGGATTCTCCTGCTTGGGTTCCACCCACCGACGACGGTCTGATGTGGCTGGGCGAAAACGCCTGGCCCTACACCGGCCTTGCCAAGCCGGCACCCCGCGGCCATCGGGTCACAGCGGAAGGCTTCGGCGGCAAGGTGCTGATGAGCGTGCTGTCCACGGCCGTCGACGACGCCGGGGCCCAGGTCCACACGGACACTCAGGCCTCACAGCTCATCCTCGAGGGCCCGAAAGTTGTTGGTGTCGTTGCGCGCCGCTTTGGGAAAGCAGTAACCTACCGGGCCCGGCGCGGAGTCATCCTCACGACCGGCGGGTTTGCGGACAACGGTGAGATGGTGGCCCTGCATGCGCCCCAGCTGACCGGACTGGGCGTGACCAGCGATGGCGGGGATGACGGACACGGAATCAAAATGGCCCAGGCTGCAGGGGCAGCAGTGCAGCGGATGTCGGCCGCCCAAGTAGGCATTGCCCTGATACCGGGAATGGTTGTGCGCGGCATGCTGGTCAATGCCGTCGGGCAACGGTTCATCAACGAAGACCAATATCCCGGCCTGCTGGGACAAGCTGCCCTGTTCCGGCAGCAGATGTCTGTCTGGGTCATCCTCGACGAACAGGCCTATGAGGAAGTGCCGGAGGATGAGCGCTGGGGCGTGCAGCCGCACTTCGTTGCCGATACCATCGAGGAACTGGAGCAGGAGGTCGGCATGCCCGAGGGCTCCCTGGCGGCCACAGTGAGCGTGTACAACAGGCATGCAGCAGTCGGCGAGGACCCGTACTTTCACAAGGACAAGCGGTGGCTGCGCCCGTTGGAGCCACCGTTCGCGGCCATCGACGTCAGCCGCGGTATGGCAACGCCGGAGCAGGGCACTGCAGGTCGGGGCGGGGCGGAAGTCTTTACCCTTGGCGGCCTGCGGACCGGACTCGATGGAGAAGTCCTTGATGTGTCCGGATCCCCGATGCAGGGGCTTTATGCCGCCGGCCGGGCCACGTCGGGCCTGCACGGCCAGGGATACATCAGCGGCACGTCCCTGGGCGACGGCACATTCTTTGGCCGGCGTGCCGGGGCATCGGCCGCAGCCCGGTAAGCCACACGGTTACTACCGGCGGCGGCCTGCCCTCACCGGGCCGCCTGTGACGGCAGCACGGGCGGCCGCAGAACCGCCGGCCCTGCCCCGCGGCTACGGCCGATGGGGCAGGGCCAGCGCCTGGATGGCCTCGGCGTACATCACGGCTTTCACGGTGCCCAGGGTGGCAGGATGCCCCGGCGGGTTCGCTGTGGCCAGCGCGGCAGCGTGCCCGATCAGCTCCTGCTGCCCGATGGCGGCGTCGGCCAGTCCCGCTTCGGCGGCTTCCGCGCCGCCGAAGCGGCGGCCGGTGAGCATGGCGTCCCGGGCGGTCAGCGGGTCCAGCTTGCACTGGACCAGGGCCGCCATCCCGGGGGTAAAGGGAATGCCGATGTGCACCTCGGGGAAGCAGAAGAAGCCGCGGTCCGCGCGCATCACCCGGTAGTCGTGCGCCATGGCCAGCAGCGCTCCGGCCCCGAAGGCATGCCCGTTGATCGCAGCCGCGGTGGGCAGCGGCAGGGTCAGGATCCGGCTGTACAGTTCCTGGACCGCCCGGACGTAATCCGCTTCCAGCGCCACCGGGCCCTCGGACTCTGCGACGTCGAGTCCGTTCGAGTAGAACTTGCCGGTGCCGGTGGTGACCAGGGCAGGGGGCGGATCGGTCAGGACCTTGTCGAGCAGCCGGCCCAGCTCCTCCAGCCAGGCTAGGGTGAAGCGGTTCTCGCCGCTGCCCAAGTCCAGGACAGCGACTCCGTGCTCTGTGCTGAGGCTAGGCATGGGCTTCCTCCATAGGTGTGCTGGCAGTCCGCAGCTCCCGCTTGAGGATCTTGCCCATGGGGCTGCGGGGCAGCCGGCCAGTAGTCTCGACGGAGCCTTGGATCTTGTAGTTGGCCAGCCAGCAGTCGGCGTCGATGGCCGCAGAGGTGGCTGCCGGGTCATCCAGATAGCCCAGCATGACGTTCGGCCCGCGGACCAGCATCTCGCAGGCCACATTGGCTAGCAGGTTTTGGCCGTGGGCGACATCGCCCGGTTCCACCGAGCCGGCACGCTCCTGGAAATCCGTGGCAGGAACCTTTTCGGCCCGCGCCAGCAGTTCCGTCCAGGTCAGCAGCCCTGTCCCGGCCCGGTCCGGGAGTCCTTCGGTGGAGGGCAGCAGCACCACCGTCCGGAGGGCGGGCAGGCCGGGGACGAGCGGGGCGGGGCCTGAATAGCCCAGTTCCGCAGCAGCATCGGCAAGCAGTTCAAGATAGACAGTGCTGAGGAAGCTCTCGGCCGCAATGAGCACCGTGACCCGTGCCCGGCGCAGAATTTCATGGGCCTCGATTCCCCTGTACCGAGTATTAAAGGGCACGACGGCGGCACCCACCGACGCCGCGGCAAGGGCGCCGATCACCCAGCGGAAGGTGTTGGGTGCCCAGTGCGCCACACGGTTGCCGCGTCCGACGCCAAGGGGCATGAGCCCGCGGACGGCCAGGGCCACCTGTTCCTGCAGGTCGTCGAAGGTCAGGCGCACCTGGCCATCGACGATGGCCTCACGGCTGGCGTAGTTCTGAGCGCTGAATCGCACCAGTTCCGGAATTGTCCTTGGCTCTGCCCTGTCCTGCATTACCTGCCTTTCTTCTTGATCATGCGCTGCTGGCCTCTGCGAAGGCTCGCCTCAGGCGCCGTAACCGCCGTCGACGTCGAGCTTTTGCCCGCTGATGAAATTCGCTTGCGGCGAGGCCAGGAAGCACACGGCGGCGGCGATATCGGCCGCCGAGCCGTAGCGGCGCAGCGGGATACTGGCCGTGGCCGCTGCCTGAGCCCTCTGGTCGAAATCCCCGGATGCCATCAGTCGCTGTGCCATGCCATCGGTGAGCATGCCCGGCCCCACACAGTTCACCCTCACACCGTACCGGCCCTCCTCGACGGCCAGCGCGCGGGCCAGTGCCTCGACGGCACCCTTCGGGCCGCTGGAAAGGCCGTCCCGGGTGGGATAGCGCCGGGTGGCTGCGGTGGTGACGGCAACGATGGAGCCTGCCGACCGGCGCAGATACGGCAGACCCAGATGGGCGCAGGTATAGAACGCCTTGACATCGTCGTTGAGCTGCTCGGCCATCTGGGCCGGCGGTACCTGGCTCAGGTACCGCTGCGGAACATGCGGTCCCGCCGCATGGACGAGGGTATGGATGCCGCTGGTCCGGGTCGCCGCGTCCCGGAACGCCGCCGCAACGGCGGCCTCATCGGTGAGCTCCAGCCGGACGGCGGAAACGTGGTCGCCCAACTCCTGGGCCAGGTCACGAGCCGTTTCCGGATTGCGATAGTAGCTGAACAGTACCCGGCTGCCCTGGGCGGCGAGCTGGCGGACCACGGCTGCGCCGATCCCGCCGGAGCCGCCCAGTACGATGGCGGTTCCAGGCAGCCGCGCAAAGGCGCCTGCCGCCGAGGGCATGAGATCAACTGCCGGCATGGCCGCGATGCTCCCCGGCTCCTCGTTTTCCAGCATGGAATGAACTCCCTCGCCCTGAATGGTAGGTATCGGCTGCGGTCGTAGATCTGGGATCGACCGCAGCATCCTTTGAAGAACCTACCAAGCACTTGTTACGAGCACCAGTATGTTGTTCAATTCCTCTCAGAGGTATTTCAGCTAATGCCGGCCAGGGGGTCGCTGCGGTCCCGGTGACCGGGAATGCGGACCCGGCGCTGCTGGCGGGCCGTGCCGTGGTCGTCACCGGCGCAGGCTCCGGCCTAGGCCGTGAACATGCGCTGCTGCTGGGCCGCTGCGGCGCCCCTTCCCACTGAACGGATAGGCATTCTGTCCCGGGGAGTGGGATGTCCGGCAGTGTGTAGGGGGAGAGTTCCTTACCGTTGGCTCAATTGCAGCTGGTCTGAAGGCGACTCACTCTGGGAGGTCCATGTGGTACACGGAGCATTCGATGAGCAGTACGACGTCGTCGTTATCGGCGTTGGAGCGGCCGGAGCGGCCGCCGCGTTGGGCGCACACGAACATGGCGCGCGTGTTCTGGTGATCGATAAATGCCCGTCGGAGTGCGCGGGTGGCAACACCCGGGTATCTGGTGGCGGCTGGTTCATCAACAACAGCCCGGAACGAGCGGAAGTGTTCCTGCGCGCTCTCAACGGCTCACGCACCGTCGCGGCGGACGTCGTGCAGACCTGGGCGACGGAGACCGCGAAGAACTCAGACTGGTTACGCGGCCTTGGGGCCGCGGTCCGTCAAACCGGCGCTTACCACACTGAAGCAGAATTTTCTGAAGTCGACGGCGCTGACTGCTATGCCGGCATGGACACGATCAAAGGCGAAATGGGGCAATCCCTGCTCTACGAATTCCTTCTGGCTGCGCTCGCCGAGCGAGGCATCGAGGTTCGATTCGAGACCTGGGCCGAAGATTTGATCGTCGAGTACGGGGCGGTGCGCGGGCTCAAGGTCCAAGGACAGGAAGGCCTGTCGATCATCGGCGCCCACGGCGGTGTTGTTCTAGCCACCGGCGGGTTCGCCGCCAACCCCGCCATGGTTCAGGACTACTTACGGCTGGAGGACTACGTGTTGTGGGGCTCGCCGCACAACACCGGGGACGGTCACCGCATGGCGCAACGCGTCGGCGCAAACCTGTGGCACATGGACAATATGATGACCATCACCGGGATCGATGTAGGCGATAGGACCGGGCTGTACCTCGCAATGTGGAGCGGATGCAACTACGTGTTCATTGCGCCCGACGGACGCCGATTCATTGACGAGACCAAGGCGAATCGCCATGGACACGTGCAGCGTAACGGGCGCGAGGAGCTGTTTCCGCTCAGCGCGTTCTATCTGGTCTTTGACGAAACGATGCGCACGGCGGGACCATTGAGCCCGACCACGGCGGTACTGCCGGTCGGCTGGAAGCTGCTGATGGAGAACTTTGTATGGTCGGCGGACAATTCGAAAGAGGTGGCCGACGGCCAGATACACCGGGCGCAAACCCTCCGCGAGCTGGCCGCGACAATTGACGTCGACCCGGACACTCTTGAGCGGACCATCAACAACTACAACGCCGGCTGCGAGGCCGACCGCGACGACCATTTCGGCCGCGCACCGGAAACACATGCGCCCGTTTCGGAGGCTCCCTTCTACGCGCTGCGGGTAGTGCCGCTGCTCGGCTGGAGCGATGGAGGCCCTAGGCGCGACGGACGGTCGCGGGTGCTCAACACCCGCGGTGAGGTAATCGAGGGCCTATACGCGGCGGGCGAGGCCAGCGCCACCTATAGCTGGACCAAGGACGGCGGGTTCCATATCGCCGACGCGCTGGCATTCGGCCGCGTAGCCGGTTTAGATGCGGCCACCAGGGCTGCCGGCTGACCACATCACTGGACGGAGCGCTGGAGCATCAAGTCCTACTTGCCCTCTGCGGGGCAGGCGGTCAACGGACTGCGTGTTCAACTTACCCGGCTTGCCCGGCGACGGCGGTTGATGGGGCGGAGGCTGCCGCGAGTGAATGGGGAGGCGGCGATGGCCTAGCCGTCGGTGAAGTCCTCCGGGTTCATCTTCTGGCCGCGTTTGTTCCGTCGGCGCTTGCTCCGGTCTCTTCAATTTACCCGCCACTTACCGCTGATGACTAGTGAATGGATGAAAAAATGGAGTTGAAAGATAAGGGTGACGATGAGCGCTCGCACCCTTTCGAAGACTGGCAGCGGCTGCCGGGGGCTACGGTCAAAGTTCGCCGCGAGGGGAAAACCATCCGGGCCGGAATTATTGACGATGCCACCCCCGACGGCAGCATCGTATGGATCGCACAAGAAGGTGTACTGGAAAGAATGCTCATCCATAAAGCTGACGGATACGAAATTTGGATAGCACCGGCTCAGCTACAGAAGGCTGCTTCCATCGTTGTTTGAGGGTAGTGCTTGAGGGCGCCGCCACTTCGACCGGTATCCACAACGGGTCCGGCTGGCCGCGCACCTGCCAGGCGGTTTACGCAGCAGCCCGACCTAGCGCGTTAGTTAGAAGGGCCGGGCTCCGTCCGGATTCGGTATTCACAGATCGAATTCTGCGCAAGAATCTCTCATCTAATGATGAGATTATGCCGCTAGTGCCGGGAACCATGCCGCATATTTGTGTGAACCTTTATCCTCAATGTATTCCGGCTCGCGCGAGAACACGCTGAGGCCGGTTCTCGCAGCTACTTCTACTCCCGTACTTTGAACGCCGATAAGCTAGATTACGTCAAGTAGTTGCTAGGACAACCGTGCAGACGTCTCCAACCCACGGCCAGTAGCATGAGCCCATGCAGACGGCTTTGATGCTCATAATCACTGGCGTTTTGCTTGGCATGCCCACGGCGATATTTGCCTACAGAAATCCGCGGCGGAAAGGTGAACCCCTTGACGCACAGCGGACAGGGGTTCTCGGCTTAAGCGCCCTTGGCATGGCCTGCCTCATTGTCGGAGCCGCTGTCATCTTGTCAACCCTGCAGTAGGAATAGTCCAACTTTTTGGGAGACCAGTTCAGCAACGTGGCACTTTTCTGCGCTCCGGCGGCCTGCACAAAGCTGTTCAGCTCCCGTCCGGGGGCCTGGCCGTCTTCCGGGCCGGAAACTCCCCTGCTTTGGGCTGATTTTTTAAGCCGATAACCTGCCTTATGTAGTTGCTGCTGTTCCGCCTTTGGCAGGGCGTCGTACGTGTAGGAAGCAGCGGCCAGAGGCTTGGCCGCATCATCCAGTGCATAGCGGACGATGTGTTCATTCTTCGATCGGGACGTTAGAATTCCCACCGCTGGCCGCTGCCGTGGCAGCTTCATCTCTTCATTGACGACTAAGACATAAAAGTTGAGCTGGCTGAGATGCTCGGGCTTGAACTTTCAGGCTTTCGGCTCGATTACGACGTAGCGATCGGTCGGGATGTGATGAGCAGCAAGTCGATGAAGAAGTCGTCACCACCGACCTCCAGATGCACCGCCGGCCGGAGCAACGCGCGGGAGCGGTGAGGGCGTCGCCGCGAGCGAGATTGACCTTCTCGTACTTAATGATTCCCCGGGGAGCCACGGGGAGGGGCGGTCAACGGACGGCGACCAGCCCGTCGAGCCACTGCGGGGCTAGGGACCGGAACCGGTCGGGATCCATTGCGGCGGCACCGGCCGGGATCGCACCGGCCAGCGGCGTGGACAGGCCGCTCAGGTATTCGAAATTGCTGGCCTCAATCGCGTCGGGCTGCTGGGGCCAGGCTCCGATCACTACGCCGCTCACCGGCAGCCCCCGATTGTCCAGCGCCTCCAGTGTGAGCATGCAGTGACTGAGGGTTCCCAGGCCGCTGCGCGCGACGACGATGACGCCTACGGTCAGGGCGCGCGGATCGGACCGGGTGCCGGCCCCGCCGCTAAGGGCCGCCGCAAGGTCCGCCAGCGTGTGCCCGGCCGAGTCCAGTTCGACCAGCAAACCGCCGGCGCCTTCGACCAGGACGTGATCGTTCGCTGCGGCCAGTTTCCTCACCCGTTCCACGTGTACGGCCAGGTGCGGCAGCCGGGTGTCCTCCAGCTCGGCGGCCGCCGCAGGGGCCATCGGCGCCCGCAGCCGGGCGCCGTCGGAAACCGCTGCCAGGCCAGCCAGGCGCCGCACTTCGTCCGAGTCGCCGGGTTCACCGTCCTCGACGCCGGTCTGGACCGGCTTGTAGGCGGCCACCGTCCGGCTGCCCCATGCCGGCGAGGTGAGGGCGGCGGCCAGCGCCGCCGTCGTTATGGTCTTGCCCACGCCGGTGTCTGTGCCGGTCACCACCAGGATCCGGGGAAGGGCGGGTGTTCCTGCGTCCAGGGGAGCGGGCATTAGGGCCGTCCCGCCATGGCTGGCCGGGAGCCGGCGGCGGTTCCCGTTCCGGCTCCATTGCCGGTGCCGGCGACGGTCACCGTCAGCGGTGCCTGGAAGGACAACAGCCGGAGCCAGGCCGGTTCCGGACCTGTGAGGGCGATCTCGGGCAGGGCGCGGGCGGTCTCCTCCAGAACCAGTGCCGTCTCCAGCTCCGCCAACCGGGCGCCGAGGCAGCGGTGCAGGCCATAACCGAAGGCCAGCGAATACGCGTTGGGGCCCGCCTCCTGGGGATGGTGGCCGCTGAGCTCCAGCAGGATTTCCGCGCCTGCGGGCAGTTCATGTCCGTTCAGCTGGGTGTCCTGGGCCGCTGCCCGGCGCCAAGTGAAAACGGAGGATTCGGTTGCCAGCACCCGGCGCACCATCGGCCCGGCCTCACTGTCGCCGGACGCCAGGCGCCGCCACAGCTGCGGGTCCTCCAGCGAGCGGTACAGCGTGGTGGCGATCAGCTGGGAGGTGGTTTCCTGCCCGGCAATGACCAGGAAGTAGCCCAGGGAACAGATCCGGGCGGCATCCACCCCCGCCCGGTGCAGCACTCCGAACAGCGAATCCGTGTTCCGGCTGGCCTCGACTTCGGCGCGCAGCCAGCGGTAGAAGTCGGCGGCGCCGACGGCCAATTCGACCTGGCGCTGTGCGTCCGGCCAGCCCCAGAACAGCTCTAGGGAGTCGCGGCTCCAGCGTTTCAACTCGTCCAGGTTTGGGCAGTTGAGGCCAATCAATTCCTGCATGATCACCGGCGGGATATGTTTGGCCACCAGATCGGCCAGGTCCACCGTCCCGTGTGCCAGCCCGGCGGCGGCCACATCTGCCCGTTGGCGCGCCAGTTCGCGGATCCTCGGTCCCAGTGCTGCTACTTTGGCGGGAGAGAAGAACCCGGCTACCAGCTTCCGTACGCTGCGGTGGTCCTCGCCGGTGGCGGAGGCCAGCACTGGCGGCAGGGCGAACCGCGCGCGGCTGAGGATCCTCAGCGCCGCCGGACCCAGCGGCACGACGGCTGTCAGGGCGTTCGTGGGCACAAAGACATCCGTCCGGCGCAGGACCTCGCGGACCTGATCCGGATCCTTAACGACGTGAAAATTCATGCCCGTACCGCCTGTACTGCCTGTACTGCGTGTTCAGCCCGTAGTAACTGTTCTGCCCGGACCGCATCAGCCACGAGCTCGGCGGCGCGCCGTGTCTGCTCCGCTGTCAGGTCCGCCCGGGCCGTCAGCCGCAGCCGTGAAATGCCGTCCGGGACGCTCGGTGGACGGAAACAGCCCACCAGCACGCCTGCCGCCTCCAGCCGCGCGGCGATCCGCAGCGCCGGCCCGGGCCGGCCGACCGGAACAGACCGAACCGCTCCCGCGGCACGCTCGATCCCGCACGCCTGCGCAATGGCTGTGGCGTTGCGGGCGACTGCTGTAGGCAGTTCCGGTTCAGCCAGGATGATCCGGCAGGCCTCGGCAGCAGCGGCCGCAGCGGCCGGGGCGAGCCCGGTGTCGAAAATGAACGGGCGGGCGGTGTTGACCAGGTGCTCGCGCAGCAGGGCGGGCCCCAGCACCGCCCCGCCCTGGGCACCCAGGGACTTGGACAGGGTGGCGGTGAGCACCACGTGTTCTTTTCCGGCCAGTCCCGCAGCATGGACCAGTCCGCGTCCGTTCCCGGCTACGCCCAGGCCGTGCGCCTCATCCACCACCAGCAATGCGTCGTACCGTGCCGCCAGGGCGGCAGCCTCGGCCAGGGGAGCGGCGTCTCCCAGCACCGAGTAGATCGATTCCAGTACGACGACGGCGCGCGGCTGGGTGCGTCCGGCCAGCAGCCGTTCCAGTGCGGCCAGGTCCGAGTGCGGACAGATTTCCACCGGTGAGCGTGAAAGCCGGGCGGCGTCCACGAGCGAGGCGTGGATGTGCTCATCGCTGATGATCAGTGTGCCGGGTCCGCCCAGTGCGGTGAGGATCCCGAGGTTGGCGGTGTAGCCGCTGGAGAAGACCAGTGCCGCTGGCTGGCCGGTCAGCGCGCAGAGCCGTTCCTCCAGCTCCAGGTGAACGGGCTGGGTCCCGGTCACGACGCGGGAGGCCCGCGCGCCGGTTCCGCAGCGCTGGAGCGCGTCAATTGCGGCGGCCTTCAGCCGCGGGTCCGTGGACAGGCCAAGGTAGTCGTTGGAGGACAAATCCAGCAGGTGCCCGGCGGGCAGTTGTCCGCCGGCAGCATCTGCCCGCACTGCGGTCTGGCGGACCAGTCCCCGGCTGGTGCGCACCCGTTCCCGGTCCGCCAGCCAGTCCTGCATGGCACCCATCAGCCGTGCACCTGTGCGATGGCGGCGGTGAGGGCTGTGCCGATCGCCGCGACGTCGTCGTCATCGGCCAGGTAGGGAGGCATGGTGTAAACCAGGTCGCGGAAGGGCCGGACCCACACGCCACGTTGCAGCGCTGCCCGCGTGACGGCAGGAATGTCTACCGGACAGTTCAGCTGGACGACGCCGACGGCGCCGAGGGTGCGCACGTTCCGGACTGAAGCCAGTACGCTGGCCGGTGCCAGCGCCCTGGCCAGCCCGAGGCCGACCCGGTCCACCTGCCGTTGCCAGTTGCTGGACTCGAGCAGGCCCAGCGGCCACGTCGGCGGAGCACAGCACCGCGGCGAGCGTGAGGTAGCCGCCGGTCAGGGCCTTGCCCACGCACATCACATCGGGGGCCACCCCGGCCCATTCGGCGGCGAACAGCTTCCCGGTGCGGCCGAAGCCGGTGGCGATCTCGTCGAAGATCAGTAGCAGGTTGTATTGATCCGCGACCCGGCGCAGGCCGCGCAGGCACTCCGGGGCGTAGATGTGCATCCCACCGGCTCCCTGCAGTACGGGTTCCACGATGATCCCGGCGAGTTCGCGGTGGTGCCGTTCTACCGTCTCCTCCAGCAGTGCTGTCCAGGCCGCGACTTCGTCTGCATCGGAGATTAGATTTCCGTCGTCGGCAAGCCGGGCCGCCGGAGGCTTGGGCAGGAAGTGCTGCCGCGGTACCAGCCCCGGGAAGGCGACATGCATGCCGTCCACCGGATCGCAGACGCTCATCGCGGCGAAGGTGTCCCCGTGGTAACCGCCGCGCAGGGCCAGGAACTGCTGCCGCTCCGGCCTGCCCGCGGCGGCCTGGTACTGGACGGCCAGCTTTAGTGCCACCTCTACGGAGACCGATCCGGAGTCGGCGAAGAAGACGTGCTGCAGCGGCTCCGGGGCCAGCCGGACCAGTGTCTCGGCCAACTGCACGGCCGGTTCGTGGGTCAGGCCGCCGAACATCACGTGGCTGAACCGCCCGGTCTGCTGCCGCACGGCCTCGTCCAGGACCGGGTTGCGGTAGCCGTGGATGGCACACCACCAGGAACTCATTGCGTCGATGGCCTCGAAGCGCGCGCTGTCCGAGGCCTCCAGCTCCAGGCGCACCCCCGACGCGCCTGTGACGGCGTAGGGGGACGGTCCGTCCAGCGGGGCGTAGGGGTGCCAGAGCAGGCCCCGGTCGCGGGCGGCCAAGGTGGCGGTTGCTGTTGCCACCGACGGCAGGCCCGCTGTACTAGGCATTGGGCGCCAGCTCCGTTCCGGCGCCGCGGCGCCGGATGGCAATCCCGCCGGCGAGGGCAGGATCAGCGTCGGCGCCAGCACCGGCGTCGTCCGCCCCCAAAACCACGAAACCGGCGTCGGTGATCATGGCCAGGTCCGCCTCGGCAGACTGGCCTTCGCTGGTCAGGTAGTCACCCAGGAAGAGGGAGTTTGCCACCTGCAGCGCCAGCGGCTGCAGGGACCTCAGATGCATCTCGCGGCCGCCCGCCATACGCAGTTCCTTGTCCGGGCAGACGAAGCGCACCATGGCCAAAATGCGCAGGCACTGGGCCGGGGTGAGCAGCCAGGTGCCCTCCAACGGGGTGCCCTCGAACGGCATCAGGAAGTTCACCGGAATGGAGTCGCTGTCCAGCTCGCGCAGCGCGAAGACCGCGTCCACCAGCTCCTCGTCCGTCTCGCCCATGCCCACGATCAGTCCGGAACAGGGGGAGAGGCCGGCGCTCTTGGCGTACTCGACGGTGCGCACTCGATCGGCGTATTCGTGGGTGGTGCAGATATCGCGGTAGTTGGATTCGCTGGTGTTGAGGTTGTGGTTGTAGGCGTCGACGCCGGCGGCCTTAAGGCGGTCCGCTTGGCCGTCCTTGAGGATTCCCAGGCAAGCGCACACCTCGACCCGCGGATGCTCGTCCTTGAGCCGCTCTACTGCGCCGGCCACCCGCTCCACGTCGCGGTCGGTGGGGCCCTTGCCGCTGGCGACCAGGCACACCCGCGAGGCTCCACCGCCGATTCCCAGTGCGGCCTGCCGCACCGTCTCCTCCGGCTTGAGCCAGGTGTACTTAAGGATTTCCGCGGCCGATCCCAGCCGCTGTGAACAGTAGGTGCAGTCCTCCGGGCACAGGCCGGACTTGAGGTTCACCAGATAGTTCACCTTGACGGTGTTACCGAAGTGCGCGCGCCGCAGGCGGCCTGCGGCGGCAACGAGGTCTATCAACTGGTCGTTGGTAGAGTGCAGGACGGAAAGTGCGTCTGCCCGGCTTGCGCGACCGCCAGCCAGCAGTCGGTCCGCTATCTCATTGAATGAATTGAACACCGTTCAATAGTCGGCGTCCACCCTGTCGATGTCAATAGTGAGCCGGAGCCAGGTGGGAACGTTAAGGAGCTTGCATGGCGTTATCGCGGCAACAGATCATCGACACTGGTCTGGAGATCCTGCGCAGCTACGGCCTGGCCGACCTGTCGATGCGGCGGCTGGCCCGAGACCTGGGGGTGCAGCCGGGCGCCCTCTACTGGCACGTGAAGAACAAACAGGAGCTGCTCGGGATACTTGCCGAACGGATCCTGGCGCCGGTGGCAGTGGGCGCTTCCGCCGGCGGTGCGGCCGCCGATGTGCGGCGCCTGGCAAAGGACATCCGGGCGGCACTGCTGTCCGTGCGGGATGGCGCCGACGTCGTCTCCCTCACCCAAGCACTCGACCCGCAGTCCCTGGAGCCCTTGCGGCTGCTCGAAGCGCTGCTGTCCGACTGCGGCCTGCCGGCGGAGCACGCAGGCTGGGGAGCCCGAACACTGATGCACTTCATCCTGGGGGCGGTCGCCGAGCAACAGACACGGGCTGAGCTCGCCGGCGCCCGCTTGGTGCCTTCCGGCTTCCAGGAACTACCGGCGGACGAAGCATTCGACTTCGGTGTGGACACCATCCTCCGGGGACTGGGCATATAAGTCGCTCCAGCCGCGGCGTACGCCTCGTCATGCGGCGGTTATCCACCTCCAAGATAGGGCAGTAAAAGTGCTCCGGAGCTGGGCGAATGGTATGGCGGTGGAGTACCGCCTAAGCGAGGAATCACTGACTATCAAAGACCTGCCAGAATCTAAAAGGCGTTGCGCTTCCGTTGAGAACCCGGGACGTTCATCACGGGTTGGTGCGCCGTTCGGTCCTCGAGGTTCACGTCACCCTCGCCACGAGCAGCTTCTCGGAACCTCGACGGAGGCACGCCCGTCCATCGCTTGAACGCCACCGTGAAACTGTCAGGGTCGGTGTAGCCCAACGTGCGGGAGATCTGTGCGATGGAGTGACTTGTATTCGAGAGCAAGTCGGACGCGAGTTCATTTAAGGTCTCATCCCGAACCCGAACGAAGTCATGGCCAGTTTGCTCCAGCTTGCGCTGAAGAGTTCGTGGGGATACCCGCAGCGCCGCGGCCGCATTAGCCAGCTTCCGGTTGAGTTTGGGCGCGGCCTTGATGGCTTGTGCGACGGTCGCGGGCCAGTCTCCCGTGGCTCGGAACGAATCGAGCACCTCGTTGTCGGCCCGCACCCAGGCCGCATGCTGGAAAGCGTTTCCGTAGGGGAGTTCATAGGTCGACATCGCGGGATCCCACCACAGGCGCAATGCCTCGGAGCCACAGTCGACATCGCAGGAAACGTACGTTGTGGCCTCTGGGGAGATTTCCGCGAGGGGGAATTCAACCCGTGTGAAGGGGAATGGTTCGCCATACAGCCAGTCAAGGGAGCGTGAGGTGACACAGAGCTCGCGGTAGACGCTGAACGGTATGAGGTCTTCCGGGGTCTCGGGGTAGGAGTATTCCATTCCGGTGATTGCCCCTTCCGGTGTCCGCAGAGGGATGATCTGCAGGAGTCCCGGTGTGTAGTCCAGCGGGGTGGCGGCCTCCAGCCATGCTGCGACGGTTGGCGCTGTTGCGAGGGCCATTCCGCGGGCACCGGTCGTACTCGTTGTGTACGCACGCGCGGCTCGGATCCAGAGATCGACACGGTCGTGCGTGAGCGCCACGAACTGCTGCTGGAATGCCAGCTCCTTCTTGGCGGGAATGGTGCCGCCCGGTCGGTCGACGGCGTAGGGCGCGATGTCGGCGCGTGCTAGCGCGGCACGCCAGTCCAGACCAGCATCCCGGAGCAGATCGCGCAGGTTGTGGACGCTGAAGTTCTGCACGCGCAGGTTCTGGTAAGAGTTCAACTTCATCGCTTCACTCCTCGTCATCAGGGTTATCGCCACGGTGATGCAACGTTGTGGGGCGACCCGTTGCAGGGTGTGTGATTGCCGCAAGCATGGTGGCGTGCTCCAGATCACGATTTTACCTTGTGGCGTAGATTTCCGGTTAGTTGGCGTACTTTACCGGACCAGTACAGTGATTTGGCTCATAGCATTGACATGAACCGCCGCAAGCAGAGGCGCTGGCGGATGGACATCACGGGAGAGTCGAAGAGCGGCCCACGGGTCGAATCCACTGGCAGGCCCCCGCGTCAAGTTGCCTTCCCGAGAGACCTCGGATCCGGCAAGCCGATGCGTTCGTGCAATCGCACGCCCACCTACAGCGCGCTCGAAGGCACTCACCAACGCAATGAATGGGAGTACACCAATGACCGACATGGCAACTACGACAACCACAGCAGAACGTGATTTCGTCGCCGATCACACCGTCGAACGCGATCAGAGCCCGATGATCGGTGGCGATAACGCGTTCAAGGTCGCGGTCTTCGGGGCGAACGTGACGACGGGCCAGGGAGGGCTGAACCTGGCCGAGAACACGATCAAACTGGGCAACTGGGCCGAGATCGAGCAGCTTGCGCAGAAGGCGGACCGCTATGGCGTCGACGGATTCATCCCGATCGCCCGGTGGATGGGACTCACGGGCCCTGAAGGTCCTTGGGGCCGCCAGTTCGAGACGTTCACGTGGGCGGCGGGACTGGCGGCGGCGACGAAGAACATCCAGATCTTCGCCACCTGCCTCATCCCGTTCATCCATCCGATCATGGCTGCAAAGATGATGGCGACGGTCGACCATATCAGCGGCGGACGGATGGGCCTGAACGCGACGGCGGGCTATTTCAAGCCCGAGTACGCCATGTTCGGCGTGCCGGTGCCCGAGCACGACGTGCGCTACGAGCTCGCCGATGAGTGGATGACGATCGTTGAGCGGCTCTGGTCGAACGACGAGATCGAGTTCGACTTCGACGGAGAATTCTTCCAACTGGAGGGTGCACAGTCGCACCCGAAGCCGGTGCAGACCCCGGGTCCAATGGTGATGAGCGCAGGCTCGAGCCCTGCCGGCCAGCAGTTCGCGTTCAAGCACGCGAACATCCTCTTCGCGGCAATCACGAGTGTTGCGCACAGTGCCGAGGTCACACCGAAGCTGCGGGCGAACGCCAACGCGGCGGGCCGCGAGGACCTCGGGCTGTGGTCGGGCGTCCACATCATCTGCAAGGACACCGAGAAGGAGGCGCGCCAGTACCTCGAGTACGTCGAGGAGAACGGTGACTATGAGGCAGCGCTCAAGTACAAGCACATCATCATGAACGGCGACTCCCGCGGCTGGAGCTGGGACAACTACAAGAAGTCTGAGGACCCGAAGCAGGACGAGACGATCAAGACGTTCTTTCGCGCCGGCCTCGTTCCGCTCGTCGGCACGCCGGAGATGATCGTCGAGGGTCTGCAGAAGCTGCAGGACTCGGGCATCACCGGCGTCTGCACGGGGCTCGTCGACTACGACGAGGGCTTGGACCGGATGAACGAGCAGATCTTCCCGCTGATGCGCGAAGCCGGTCTGCGCGCCTGACGACGGTCCACTACTCAGAACAAGAGAGGCATGAGATGACGTTTCCTGACCCCAAGAAGTTCCGTCTCGTCGTAGCAGGCACGACCGAGTCGGGCGAGGCCGACTTCATCGAGCCAGGCCCCGCCGCCGAGTTCGACTTCCCCGGCGTGTCCGCGGGCGCGTTCTACTGGGCCGTCGACGGCGGCCACAGCAAGGAAAACTTCGGCGCTCCGCCCAGCAAGGTCGCGTTGGCCGGACCCAATGGATCCACCTTCGGGGTGAGCAGTTTCCCCGCGCACTCCTCTGGCGAGGTCGACGCGGCGACGCTCGATGAGAGCATGACCGCCACCGAAGACGATGGAGACGCCGGCATGCATGCCAGCGACACCATCGACTACGAGGTCGTGATTTCGGGCAAGGTTGACCTCGTGCTCCCCGGCGGCAAGAAGCGCACGCTTGTGCCAGGCGACCTGCTCGTCATGGCGGGCGTACCCCACGCTTGGAAGAATCCGTACGACGAGGACTGCGTCTACATCGTCGTAACGGTCGGCTTCAACACCCCGGAGGCGACGTCGTGAGCCCGACTTCACCCGGCAAGGCGCTGCGGGCGGTCTTTGAGAGCGAAGAGACGGCGCTGATGCCGTTCGGAGCCCTGCCGATCCACGCGCAAATGGCGCAGCACGCCGGCTTCGGTGCGTTCCAGCTCTCGGGTGGCATGTCCGCCTGGTGGCAGGGCGTTTCCGACACAGGCTGGCTCACGCTGACTGAGGTCGTCGAACACGCCAAACGCACGGCACGCGCTGTCGACATCCCCATATACTGCGACGCCGACACCGGCTTCGGCGCGCCGATCAACGTGCAGCGCACCGTCATGGAGTTCATCGACGCCGGTGTCGGCGGCATCCATATCGAGGATCAGCGCGAGCCGAAGAAGTCAGGCGGTGTCGCGGGAATCGAGCTGGTGTCCGACGCCGAGGCGGTCGGTCGCCTCAATGCCGCGGTCGACGCACGGGACAAGTACGGCGCGGACTTCGTGATCGTCGCGCGAACCGACGGATATGGCGCGGCCGGCGGCGGAGTTGACGAGGCGATTCGCCGCGCACAGCTGTACAAAGCCGAGACCGGCGCCGACGTCATCTTCTTCGAGGGCTTCCACACGTGGGAGCAGGCAGAACTCGCGCTGAAGGAGACGCCCGGGCCCGCATACGCCATCGGAGTTCCGATGATCGGGCGCAAGAGTGTCGCCGAAATGACCGCTATCGGTCAGGCCATCCAGCCCGTGCCCTTCGTACTGCCCGGGATCAACGAAGTGTGGCGACTGCTTATGCAGGTGAAGGAGTCGGGCGAGGCTACGCCGCTCGCTGAGTACATCGACCGAATGACCGAGGACACCGACGGCATCGGTTGGGGCGCGATGTTCGGGCGACCCTCGACCGACTACGTGCGTGAGACGGAAGAGAAGTTCCTTCCGCAGGACTCCCAGCGCGACTACGAAAATAACCTCCACGCAGGAGAACGGAGCTACTAATGAGCGAACAGCTTGATTTCAATGGACGGGTGGCGATCGTCACCGGCGCAGGGCAGGGGATGGGGCGCGAGCATGCCAAAATGCTTGCCTCCCGCGGGGCGCGCGTCGTCGTCAACGATTTCAACGCGGCCAATGCTGCCGAGGCGGTTGCCGAGATCACCGGCGCCGGCGGCACCGCGGTGGTGGACACCCATAACGTCGTCACCGGATCGTCCGACATCGTCCAGACGGCGCTGGATGCGTTTGGGCAGCTGGACATCGTCGTCAACAACGCCGGCATTAACGCCTTCGGCCGCTTCTGGGAGATGGACTCCGACACGTGGTGGCGGATCTTCGACGTCGCAGTGAAGGGCGTCGTCGGGGTCTCGCGCGCCGCGATGCCGCACCTCATCGCCTCGGGCAGCGGCCGTCTGATCAACATCTCGTCGAACGGGGTCATGGGAGTGCCGACCGACACAGCCTACAACGCTGCGAAGGCCGCGATCTGGGGGCTTAGCATCAGCCTCGCAGCCGAGGCGCGAGAGGTCGGGGTCCAGGTCACCACGCTGATGCCGGTGGCGTTGACGCCGATGACCGAGGACGCGTTCCCGAACCCGGTCATCCAGGACGCGATGCGCGAGACGGTTCCACCCAGCGCTGTATCTGCCTTCGTGACGTGGCTGGCTCACCAGGACACCACAGTGTACGGCGAGACGTTCGAGATCGCCGGGGTCGCAGCCGGCCGCGTGGCAATCGCTGGAATGCCGCGGATGAAGGTCGAGGTTCCCACGCCAGAGGCCTGGGCCGACAGCGGGGATGCGCTCACGAAGGACGGCGAACTGCGTCAGTTCCGCAACGCGAGCGAGTCTTTCCGCGACCAGATGGTGTATCTGGCGCCCGAGCTCGACGCGGTGCTCCCCGCCGACGCAGCGGACGTGTCGAGGTGACCGCGATGCCTGTGGCAGAGAAGGAAGGACTAGTCATGATTCAGAACAGGCTGTGCGGTTTCGAGGACGATCCGATGATCGTGCGTCAAACGTTCGCGCAGTTCCCCTCGGGCGTCGCGGCACTTGCAGCCGAAATCGACGGCGCGAAGCACGCGCTCGTCGCATCGTCCTTCATGGTCGGTGTGTCCCTGGAACCGTGCCTCGTCGCCGTCGCGGTGCAGAAGACGTCCGAGACATGGGACCAAATCTCGAAGGCCGGCCGCCTCGGCGTCTCAATCTTCGGGAAGGGCCAGGGCGGGCTCACTCGACAGCTCGCCAGCAAAGACCGCGCGGCGCGGTTCGAGCACGTCGCCATCGAGGCCAGCGACGACGGAGCTGTCTTCATCGACGGGGCGGCACTGTGGCTCGACTGCTCGATCTCCTCGGTTTCGGAAGCCGGCGATCACTGGATGGTACTGCTCGAAGCGCACCGGCTCGGTGCCGGTGAGAACGAGCCGCTCGTCTGGCACGGTTCAACGTTCCGCGAACTCGCGGATCCTCCTGCAGCCCGCGCCGCGTAACGGAATCGATCCCATCAACTCCGCGCCGCGTCGTCAGCTTCCTACATGACCGGCAGTGAGCTGGTCGTCGACGGCGGACGCCTGGCCGAGTACGAGAGCTCGCGCGTTCGCGGGTGTGGCTCCGCCCTTCTCACTCAAGAAAAGGGCGGAGCGCACTTGCGAAAGTGTGAGTGGCCTCGACCGCTCAGGCGCCGGTCGCGATCGGCAATGCGAAGGGCCAGCCTTGCACCACTCGGCCGACCGAACGCCTGCCCGGTTTACCGCCAAGGCACCGTTCCCAGTGTGAGGAGAGGAAATGAGCACGATCAACCGGTCTCCTGGTGTCAGGTTTTCCTCTGACGCTGAAAATGGCCTCCCTGCGGCTCACGTCGTCGTCGCTGCCGTGGTCGAATGGCGGGGCAGGATTGCCCTGTTCAGAAGGAGCCGTCAGGTTGGCCATGACAGTGGCCTTTGGCACTGCATCACGGGATTTATGGAAGCCGGGGCAACGCCCGAACAGCAGGCTCTTGAAGAGTTATTTGAAGAAACCGGGCTGCAGGCCAAAGACCTCCTGGACCTCCGGCAGGGACCGGTTCTGGTGGTCACCGATGGCTCGGGAGCTCCCTGGCTGGTTCACACCTTTACTGCCCTGACCTCTCGCCGACGATTAAGAACCAACTGGGAACACGATTCATACCGGTGGACTGCTCCGCACAAGGCGAAGCGCTTTACTAATCGGGTCTCCTGGCTGGACGAAGTGCTCGACGCAACCGGCCATTGCCCCGCTACCGTCCCGGCACCACAGCCACGGGCCAACATAAAACAGCTAGATCAGCGAGTGAGTCAATGAAAGCCATTACCGAAGTGAGCGCCTCTTCCGTCGGTAGTCACCAACTGCCGGGCGCCGTCGTTGTGCCTCAAATCGGCGCCGCCGTCCGGCTTGAAGGCGCAGTGGAGCATGGTGATGCCCGCGGCCGGGAGCTTGGTTATCCCACGGCCAACATCTCCGTGCCGAACGCGAAGGTCCGGGACGGTGTCTGGGCGGGCACTGTCTGCCTTGGGCCGGAAGGGCTCGGCGAGACATATGCTGCCGCTGTCTCGGTGGGGCGCCGCCCGACGTATTACCGCAAAGGGACGCGCCTGCTGGAAGCTCACCTTCTGGACTACACCGGCGACTTGTACGGTCGCATCGTTATGGTGACTCTGCACCTTTATATACGACCCCAGCGCAGATTCCACGGAACCGATGAACTGGTAACCCAGATCAGGAACGACGTGGCCAGGGCGCGTTCCTGGGCCATAAGTGCTGACGAGGAATTTTGGTCGTGAGAGATCACAGGCGACAATCCGAAGGCGCCGCATCGGGCCAGCGGTCCACAGCCGCACCTCTGGCCCCCCGACAGCGGCGGCTGCCGGCCCAAACGGGCGCAGCCGCTGCTGCTCACGCCCCCGTGAGCCACTTGACACTCAGCCGGGCAACGCCCAGCAAACACGGCGCATGGAGCCTGCTGATCAACGCACTGGTAGAAATCCGGCACGACGGCCAAGTCATCAGAACCGGCTTCGTCGAAGACGCCATGCCCGACTCTTCCGTACTCTGGATCGCCGCGGACGCCAACGGCCCGCGCCAAATGTTTGAAGCGTCCCAGGGACACCAGGTGTGGGTCACGCCGCAGGAACTGCCCGACGGCCTCCGCTACCGGATGACTCAGAACCAGATCTTCAGAGCCGCATCCACACGCAACGCATAAGTAAACACCCATAGCCAGCCAGTTGAACCTTCAACAGGCAACTGTGCCAGCGAATCCCAAGGATTCTGAAGATATCCGAAAGCGCGCCAGCACCTCTTGCAGAACGCTCATGGGTTGGTGCTTCCGTTCGTTTCCCGGGAGGCGAGCAATACTATGACCGCCCAAATCCCGACTACGAATCCGGGTTAATCGCGTGGGGTGCCCGGAAGGTTTTGCGTTCATTGAAGTTCGCGTTGTTCGTCGCCGCTAACCGTGAATATGTCACCGGAAGCAGTTCGCTGTAGTGGTGCCGACTGGACCAGTTGGCGCAGACCATGTGGAGGTCGGTTAGCGCTTGCTCAGAGCGTCCCAGAAAGTCTCCGTCGTGGCGGTCTAACAGGAACGGTTTCGGCCCAGCAGAGCTTGGACAAGTCTCGGCCAGCCGACGCAGCGGCACGTGCCGCGTCAGTGATATTCACAAGGGTGGCGGCTTGGCCTAGACTGAGGCGCACCTGACGAGTTCCACCTTTTATAAACATCGAATCAAGTCGCTTTTGGGCGATGGTCAAGGGTGTTCAGCGCTGGGGTGGAAACTGACGAAAGAGCTGACGCCTGCCATGAAGTTATCGTCCTTCAACTCCCTCCCGGCTCCCGAGGCTGCGGCGCTGTTGAGTCCCTGCGTAGACATTGCCCGCTGGGTGTCGGAGTTGGTGGCTGCCCGCCCGTTCTCTGGCAAAGAGGAGTTGCTGGCCGCCGCGGCAAGCGCGGCGGAGCCGTGGAGCGAGGCGGAAATCGACGCTGCGCTGGCTCGGCATCCGCGCATTGGCGAACGGGCCGAGGGGGCCAGCGCCGAGGCGGACATGTCCCGCGCTGAACAGGCCGGGGTGTCGCGGGATGACGCAGTACAAGCAGAATTGCGCCGGCAGAACCTCGCCTACGAGGAGAAGTTTGGGCGGGTCTTCCTGATCCGCGCGGCGGGCCGCAGCACGGAGGAAATCCTCAAGCAGCTCAACAGCCGGTTGGACAACTCGCCGGAAGAGGAGCTCGCGGTGGTCGGCCAGCAACTGCGCGAGATCGCCCTCCTGCGGCTGGAGGGAGCGATCGAACAGTGAACGTCAGCCATATCACCACCCACGTCCTCGACACCGGCATCGGCAAACCCGCCTCCGGTGTCAAAGCCGTGCTGGAAGCCCAGTCGGCGTCCGGCTGGCAGGAAGTTGCCTCCGGACGGACCGACAGCGACGGCCGGATCAAGAACCTGGGCCCCGAGGCAGTCGACGCCGGGGTCTACCGGATCAGGTTCGAGACGGGACCGTACTTCGCGGCGACGGGAACCGAGACTTTCTTTCCGTCCGTGGAGTTGTCCTTCGAGATCAAGGACCCGGCCCAGCACTACCACGTGCCGCTTCTGATTAGTCCGTTTGCTTACTCAACCTACCGAGGGAGCTAGCTAGGATGAGCACACCAGCCAACAGCGGGGCGTCCACCCGGGTGGTCCTGGGACGAAACCAGTACGGCAAGGCAGAAGTCCGCCTGGTCAAAATTACCCGGGACACCGACCGGCACCAGATTCAGGATCTCAACGTCACGTCCCAGCTGCGCGGAGACTTCGAGCAAGCACACATCGCCGGCGACAATGCGCACGTGGTCGCCACGGACACCCAGAAGAACACCATTTACGCACTGGCCCGGGGCGGGGTGGGAACCCCCGAGGAATTCCTGCTCCAGCTGGGACGGTATTTCACCGGCCGGTTCGACTGGGTCACCGGAGGGCGTTGGGCAGTCGAGCAGTATTTCTGGGACCGGATCAACGACCATGACCACGCCTTCTCGCGCAATAAGAGCGAGGTGCGCACCGCCGTCGTCGGGATGTCCGAAACGGGGGCCACCGTGGTGGCCGGTATTCAGGACCTGACGGTCCTGAAGTCCACCGGCAGCGAGTTCCACGGTTTCCCACGGGACAGATACACCACGCTGCAGGACACCACCGACCGCATCCTGGCCACCGACGTCACGGCGCGCTGGCGCTATCGAACCACGGAAGTGGACTTCGATGCGGTCTACGCCAGTGTCCGCTCGCTGCTGCTCAAGGGCTTCGCCGAAACCCATTCGCTGGGCCTGCAGCAGACCATGTTCCAGATGGGGAAGCTGGTTTTGGAAGCGCAGCCGGTGATCGAGGAGATCAGGATGTCGTTGCCCAACAAGCACCACTTCGCCGTGGACCTGCAGCCGTTCGGCTTGGACAACCCGAACGAGGTGTTCTTCGCCGCCGACCGGCCGTACGGGCTGATCGAAGCCAGCATCCAGCGCGAGGGAAGTCCGACCAGCCACAAGATTTGGGCCGACGTACCGGCATTCTGCTAGCCATGACGGCGGCGCGGCCCAGGCCGACCCAGGGAGGAACACGATGACCATCGCGATAACGAACCAGCCGCCTGTTGCCGGCGCCGAGGAGATCCTCATGCCGGAGGCGCTGTCCTTCATCGAAGAGCTGCACCGCAAGTTCGCCGGCGCCAGGGACGCCCTGCTGGCCGAGCGTGCCGAGCGGCGCCGCGACGCAGCGCAATCCGGCAGGCTGGATTTCCTGCCGGAAACCGAGCACGTTCGCACCGGCGACTGGCGCGTCGCCGCGGCCCCCGCGGCATTGCAGGACCGCAGGGTGGAGATGACCGGGCCGGCGTCGCCGGCCAAGATGGCGATCAACGCGCTGAACTCGGGGGCCAAAGTCTGGCTGGCGGACTTGGAAGATGCCTGCGCGCCGACCTGGCACAACGTGATTGATGCCCAGCTCAACCTCTACGGTGCCGCCCGGGGCGAGCTGTCTCACACCTCCGCCGAGGGCAAAGAGTACAGGCTGCGCACCGACGCACCGCTGGCCACCGTGGTGGTCCGCCCGCGCGGTTGGCACCTGCCGGAAAAGCACCTGACGCTCGACGGCGCCCCCACCATCGGCGCGCTGGTGGACTTCGGTCTGCACTTTTTCCACAACGCAGACCATCTGGCTTCCACCGGGCAGGGACCGTTCTACTACCTGCCCAAGATGGAGAGCTATCTCGAGGCTCGGCTTTGGAACGAGGTGTTCATCGCCGCGCAGGACGCGCTGGGCATCCCGCGGGGGACCGTGCGGGCCACCGTGCTGATCGAGACCATCCCGGCGGCGTTCCAGATGGAGGAAATCCTCTTTGAACTACGCGACCATGCCTCCGGCTTGAACGCCGGCCGCTGGGACTACCTGTTCAGCATCATCAAGTACTTCCGCGACGCGGGCGCGGACTTTGTGCTGCCGGACCGCGCGACTGTGTCCATGACGGCGCCGTTCATGCGGGCCTACACCGAGCTGCTGGTCAAGACCTGCCACCGCCGTGGCGCTTTCGCGATGGGCGGGATGGCCGCTTTCATCCCCAACCGGCGCGAACCGGACATTACCGCACAGGCGGTGGAGAAGGTCCGCGCGGACAAGACCCGGGAGGCCGACGACGGTTTCGACGGCTCTTGGGTGGCGCACCCCGATCTGGTGCCGATCTGCCAGGAAGAGTTCGACGCCGTGCTGGGCGACAAACCGAACCAGCTGGACCGGCTGCGCGAGGACGTGCAGGTCACGCCGGACCAGCTGCTGGACATTCCGTCCGCGGGTGGCGAGGTCACCGAGGCCGGCCTGCGGCTGAACCTCTACGTGGCAGTGGCCTACACCGCCGTCTGGCTGTCCGGCAACGGAGCGGTGGCGATCCACAACCTGATGGAAGACGCCGCTACCGCCGAGATCTCGCGTTCCCAGATCTGGCAGCAGCTGCATAACAAGGTGGTGCTGGCCGACACCGCAAACACGGTCAGCAGCGAACTGGTGGAGAAGCTGCTGGCCGAAGAAACCGAGCGGCTGCGCGGGGAAGTCGATCCGGAGACCTTTGAGCGCCACTACCTGCCGGCCAGCCGGCTGATCCTCGAACTGGCAACCGGTTCGGAGTTCGTGGACTTCCTGACCCTGCCGGCCTATGAGCTGGTGGACTGATGACCCGCCGCTTGGCCCTGGGGGCGGACGCGCTGGCTTGGATCGACGCCGAGCTGGGTGCCACCGACCGCCTTCTCGCCACCCATTACCCGGGCGAGACCGCGGGGCGCCAGCCTGTCCACACTGTCTATATTCCCGCCGACGCATACGTTCCAGATGTGCCTGCGACGTGGGGCTCCGAGGCGCTGGCAGCGGCCAAAGCGCACGGCGGCCTGGAACAGCTGGCGGTTTCGCTGGAACTGGGGGAGCCGGAACAGCTGGCCGAACTCGTCCGGCGCAAACTGGAGACTGAACCGATCGAAGACCTGCGCGTGGACTTCGAGGACGGCTACGGCAACCGTGACGACGAGGAGGAAGACGCCGCGGCGGTGCGGGCCGGCGAGCTGGTGGCCCGAACCGCTGCAGACGGGACGGCGCCTCCGTTTATCGGCGTCCGGTTCAAGTGCTTGGAGGCGGCCACCCGCGCCCGCGGGCTGCGCACGCTGGACCTGTTCATCGCGGCCCTGGCCGAGCATGCTGCCGGACGCGGCCTGCCCGATGGGCTGGTGCTGACCCTGCCCAAGGTCAGTACCGTTGACCAGGTCCGGGCCATGGTGTACGCCTGCGAGCAACTGGAGCGCGCACACGGTTTCACCACGGGGCGGGTGCGCTTTGAAGTCCAGGTGGAGACGCCCCAGCTGATCCTCGCCGCGAACGGCACCGTTCCCGTGGCCCGGCTGATCCACGAGGGCGCCGGACGGGTGTCGGGCCTGCACTACGGAACCTACGACTACAGCGCCTCGCTGGGAATCGCCGCTGCCTACCAATCGATGGAGCATCCGGCGGCCGACCACGCCAAGAGCGTGATGCAGGTTGCCGTGGCAGGAACCGGCGTCCGCCTCTCCGATGGTTCGACGAACATCCTTCCGGTCGGCGAACCCGCAAACGTCAGGACGGCATGGGCGTTGCACGCCAGGCTGGTCCGCCGGCACCTGGAACGCGGCATCTATCAGGGCTGGGACCTGCACCCCGCCCAGTTGCCCACCCGTTTCCTAGTCACCTATGCCTTCTACCGCGACGGGCTGCAGTCCGCGGCCTCGCGGCTGAGGAACTACCTGCAGGGGATCGACGGCACAGTTCTGGATGAACCCGCCACCGTTTGCGCCCTGGCCCGCTTCCTCGACCGGGCGCTGACCTGCGGCGCGGTGGAAGAGGCCGAGATCCTTCAGCTGGCGGACCTCTCCGTGGCACGGCTTCGAACGCTGGCATACCCGCCCAGAGCCTCTGCGCCGGAGGAAACACCATGACCATGCCGCACTACTACGCGAATCCGGCCGGCCTGCCGCCGCAAACCGCCCTGCTCACCGACCGGGCCATCGTGACCGAGGCCTACACGGTCATACCTCGCGGCGTGCTCCGCGACATCGTTACCAGCATGCTGCCCGGCTGGGCCGGCACCCGCGCCTGGATCCTCAGCCGACCGGTCCCGGGAGGAGCCAGCACGTTCGCGCAGTACCTGATGGAAGTAGACCCCGGCGGTGGATCGGAGCGTCCGGAAGAGCAGCCGACCGTGCAGGGGTTCATCTTCGTGCTCAGCGGCGAGCTGTCCGTGACCATCGACGGCGAGCGTCGCCAGCTGCTGCCGGGTGGATTTGCCTACGCCCCGGCGGGTGCCCCATGGGCGGTCAAGAACGACGGCGATGCGCCCGTGCAGTTCCAGTGGATCCGCAAGGCCTACCAGCCGCTGGAGGGCCATAGCGCGAAGCCGGTCTTCGGCAACGAGCAGGATCTTGAACCCGTGCCGATGCCGGATACGGAGAACAGATGGCTCACCACTCGGATGCTGCCCGTCGATGAACTGGGCTACGACATGCACGTCAACGTGGTCACGTTCGAGCCGGGCGGTTCGATCCCCTTCACTGAAACGCACGTGATGGAACACGGTCTGTACGTGCTCGAAGGCAAGGGGGTGTACCGGCTCAACGGCGACTGGGTGGAGGTGCAGGAAGGCGACTACCTGTCGCTCCGGGCCTTCTGCCCGCAGGCTTGCTACGCGGGCGGGCCGTCCAATTTCCGTTACCTGCTGTACAAGGATGTCAACCGGCAGATCATGCTCTAAGGCCGGAGTTCGAGACAGGAGCAAGTCCGTTGACGAAGGAAGCGCAACAGGCCTACGACCTGGTGGTCCGGGGCGGCCGGGTCATGACTCCTGACGGAACAGGGCCACGGGAGATCGGCGTCCAGGCCGGGACCATCGTGGCAATTGCACCCCTGGGCGCAGGGCTGCGGGGCGCCAGGACCCTGGAACTGCAAGCCGACGAGACGTTAATCCCCGGCCTGGTGGACACGCACGTCCACGTCAATGAGCCGGGGCGCACCGAGTGGGAAGGGTTCGCCTCGGCCACCCGCGCGGCGGCGGCCGGAGGGGTGACCACCATCCTGGACATGCCGCTGAACAGCATCCCGCCCACCGTGAACGTACTCGCTTTGGAGGAGAAACGGGCTGCCGCCGTCGACCAGGCCTTCGTCGACGTTGGTTTCTGGGGCGGCGCGGTGCCAAGGAACAGCACAGACCTGCGACCGCTCCACGACGCCGGAGTCTTCGGCTTTAAGTGCTTCCTAATCCATTCCGGAGTGGACGAGTTCCCGCCGCTGGATCCGGCGGAGCTGGAGAAGGACCTGGCCGAACTGGCAGCCTTCGGCTCGCTGATGCTGGTGCACGCCGAGGATGCGGCGACCATCGACCGGGCGCCGCAACCTGCCGGGACCAGCTATGCGTCCTTTCTGGCCTCGCGGCCGGGCAGCGCGGAAACCGCGGCGATAGCGGACGTGATCAATCAGGCCCGCAGTACCGGTGCACGCGTCCACATTGTGCATTTGTCCTCTGCCGAAGCGCTGGCGGAGATCGCCGAGGCCAAGGCCGCCGGCATCCGGCTCACCGTCGAGACCTGCCCGCACTACCTGACGCTGACGGCCGAAGACATCCCGGACGGAGCCACCCCGTTCAAATGCTGTCCGCCCATCCGCGAGGAAGCCAACCGTGAGCTGCTCTGGGCCGGCTTGGTGGGCGGGACAATCGACTGCGTGGTCTCCGACCACTCGCCCAGCCCCGTGGACCTGAAGGACTTGGAGCACGGCGACTTCGGTACTGCGTGGGGCGGGGTCGCCTCGCTGCAACTTGGCCTGCCGCTGGTCTGGACCGAGGCGCGCCAGCGCGGCGTTGCACTGGAATGGGTGGTGGACTGGATGTCCGCCCGGCCGGCCGCCATCGCGGACTTGGCGAAGAAGGGCCGAATCGAAGTCGGTGCGGACGCCGATTTCGCCCTCTTCGCCGACAAGGAGGACTTTGTCGTGGACGCGGCAGCGCTGAAGCACAAGAACCCGGTCTGCCCCTACGACGGCAAGACCCTGACGGGGGTCATCCGGCGCACTTTCCTGGGCGGCGCCCCGGTCACCGATGACGTCCCCCGCGGGCAACTGCTGCGCCGCGGCAGGGACTGAGGAGGTCAGAAGCCCGAACCCGGCGGCGCCAGCGCCGGCCGCCCGACGCCGGACCTCGGCGGCACCAGCGGCGGCCACGCAATTCCGGCCGGCGGTGGCTTCGGGCATAGCATCGGATCCGTGAGTAGTGCGGAGCAACCCTGGGCGGGCCACCCGAAAGGCAGCCGGGGCTACCGCAACATGCTGCTGGCCCTCTTGTTCGCCGGTTTCGCCACCTTCGCCCAGTTGTACTCCGTTCAGGCTGTCCTTCCTGGCATCGCCCGGAGCTTCACGGTCAGCCCGGCCGACGCGGCTCTCAGCCTCTCCGCCGCCACCCTCGGCCTGGCGCTCGCAGTGATTCCTTGGTCGGCGGTGGCGGACCGCGCCGGCCGCAAGCGCACCATGACCTGGGCGATCAGCGCCGCCGTGGTGCTGGGCCTGCTGCTGCCGCTGGCGCCGAACTTCCCGGCCCTGCTGGTGATGCGCTTCCTGGAGGGCGCCGCCCTGGGCGGGATCCCCGCCGTCGCACTGGTCTATCTGAATGAGGAAGTGCAGCGGCTGCACGCGGCGGTAGCCGCCGGCACCTACGTCGCGGGCACCACCGTCGGAGGCTTGGCCGGGCGCCTGATCGCCGGACCGGCGGGGGAGTGGGTCGACTGGCGCGCGGGCGTGCTGGCGGTAAGCCTCACGGCCGCACTGGCCGCGGTGCTGTTCGTCCGGCTGGCTCCGGCCCCGCGCGGATTCCGTCCCATCCTGCGCGGGCAGGGCCCCGGGCTCGGCCGGCGGATCCTGGCCAACCTGCGCTCGGCGCCGTTGCTGGCGCTGTACGCGCAGGGGTTCCTGCTGATGGGCGGCTTCGTGGCCGTGTACAACTACCTCGGCTTCCGGCTGGAGGGGCCGCCGTTCTTCCTGCCAGCGTCGCTGGCGTCACTGGTCTTCCTCGCTTATCTCGCCGGAACCGTGAGTTCCCGCGTGGCCGGAGGGCTGACGGTGCGGACCGGCCGCCTGCCGGTGCTGCTGGGCGGGATCGTGGTCAGTATTGCCGGGCTGGCGCTCACGCTGGCCGACTCGTTGCCGCTGATCCTGCTCGGGCTGCTGCTCTTCACGGCGGGATTCTTCGCCGCCCATTCGATCGCGTCCGGCTGGACACCCCGGCTCGCCACGGTCGGCGCGGCGCAGGCCTCGAGTCTGTACAACCTGTTCTACTACGCAGGATCCAGCCTGTTCGGCTGGGCCGGCGGCCTCTTCTTCGGCCGTTTCGGCTGGACCGGCGTCGTCGCCTTCACCGCCGCGCTCGCCACCATCGCAGGTACGACGGCGGTGCTCGCCCTCCGTACTCGCCGCGCCGGGGAATGAGGCCAGCCGCCGCAGCGAGGAGCCTTCGCGGTGGAGGGTTCATCGTTTCGGAATCGGGGTGATGGTCGGAGGTTCCGGCATCGGGGCAGTCCGAGGCTTAAGCTTGAAGGCGTGAATCCGGAGAAGACGGCTGCACGGCAGCAAGGACAGGGCCTGAACCGGAGTATCCTTGCGCTGGCCATCCCCGCGTTCGGGGCCCTGATCGCCGAGCCGCTGTTCCTCGCGGCCGATTCGGCCATCGTGGGGCACCTTGGCGTGGCGGAACTGGCCGGCATGGGGCTGGCCGCCACCGTGGTGCAGACCGTCGTCGGACTGATGATCTTCCTCGCCTACTCCACCACGCCCGCGGTGGCGCGACTGCTGGGCGCGGGCCGGCTGGCGGAGGCCTACGGCGTCGGACGTGACGGCATCTGGCTGGCGCTGGCCGTCGGCGTCGTGATGGCCATCGCCGGCTGGTTTGCCGCCCCTGATCTGCTAGCGGCGATGGGCGCCACCGGATCAGTGCAGGACTTTGCGGTGGACTATTTGCGCTGGTCAATGCCGGGGCTGCCCGGCATGCTGATTGTGCTGGCGGCTACCGGTGTGTTGCGCGGGCTGCAGGACACCAAGACCCCGCTGCTGGTGGCCGGCATCGGTTTCCTGGTCAACATCGGCCTGAACTTCCTGCTGGTCTACGGCATGGGACTTTCAGTGGCCGGTTCGGCGATGGGCACCAGCCTGGTGCAGTGGGGCATGGCTGCGGTCTACCTGGTCATCGTCTACCGCGGGGCGGTCAAGTACTCCGTGCCGCTGCGGCCCACCTGGGCGGGGCTGAAGGCCACCACGCACGTGGGATCCTGGCTGATGCTCCGGACCCTGAGCATGCGGATCGCGCTGCTCGCCACCGTTTTTGTGGCCACCTCGCAGGGTCCGGTCAGCCTGGCCGGGCATCAGCTGGTGATGACCATGTACAGCTTCCTGGCCTTCGCGCTGGACGCCATCGCCATCGCCGCCCAGGCCCTGATCGGCAAGGAACTGGGCGCGTCGAACAAGGCGCTGGCCCACTCGCTGACCCGGCGGATGATCGTCTGGGGCATCGGGTTCGGTGCGGTGACCGGCCTGCTGTTGGCCGCGGTTGCTCCGGTGCTCGGCTGGGTCTTCACCTCCGACCCGGCCGTGCACCAGGCCTTCACCGCCGCGATCTGGGTGCTGGCGTTGAGCCAGCCAATCTGCGGCTTCGTGTTCGTGCTGGACGGCGTGCTGATCGGGGCAGGTGACGCACGGTATTTGGCGATCGCCGGCGTCGTGAATCTGGCCGTCTATGCTCCGCTGCTGGTGTGGGTGGACCAGGCCGGGCTGACGGGAACCGAGGGCCTGCTCTGGTTGTGGGCGGCGTTCGCGCTTGGCTACACGGCAGCGCGCGCCGCGACGCTGGGCTGGCGGGTGCGCAACGATGCATGGATGATCACCGGGGCGCATTAGGCTGGAAGCCGTGACGATCCCGAGTACTACCCAGGCCGCCGCGTTCTGGCAGCCGGTCCTGATCCGTGCCCTGGTGGCCGCTGCCTTCGGCGCCATCACCATCTTCTGGCAAGAGCCCGGCCGCACCGTGATGGCCGTGGCCGGCGGGCTCTTCCTGCTGCTCAGCGGCGGGGCGGTCTGGCTGCTGGCCCGCCAGCGGGCCGCCGCGGCGCACCGCCAGCTGCTGCTCCTGCAGGCCGGCGTGCTGGCCGTGACCGGCGTCCTCGCCTGCGTGTTCCAGACGGTGCCGATGTTCACCGTGCTGGCCACTGCGGCGCTGCTGGTCTCCGGCGGCGCGGAGCTGATGCTCGGCTGGAGCAACCGGCCGTCCGGCGCGGCAAAGGGACAACCGGCACACGGTAACGGCTCCGTGGCCGGTACCGGTTCCCCTGCCGCCCACGGCGACGCCGGCTCGGTGCTGGCCCGTGACTGGCTGATCACCGGCGCGGTGTCCGTGGGCTTCGGCATTGCCCTGCCGTTCTTCGCGTACCTCGGCCCGCACGCGTTGCTGGGCGTGCTGGGCGGGGCGGCGATCATCATCGCCGTCGTGCTGCTGATCGCTGCCTTGAGCCTGCGCCACGACGCACGGCAGCCCACCGCGGGCTGACGGATTCCGCCTGGAGCGCAGCCTGGCCGGCACCAGTGTGGCGGCGGCCACCGACACCCCTGCACCACTTCCACGGCCGGTAGACTGGATGTGGCTTTACCCCGTCAGCAGGAGGAATCATCGTGGCCAAGAACGCGTCTGGGCGTCCGGACGAAAAGCGGATGTCCGTCAAGGGCCCGCTGATCTTTTCGGCGGTGCTGGCCGTGATCGCCGGTTTCCTCACCATGGTCTTCGCCACCGGCGGCTCCGGCAACCTGCTGCGCTGGGACCTCGGCGTGACAGCTGCCGGCATTGCTTTCATCGCCTCGCTGCTGGTGGTGGCGGTGCTGACCATGTCCACCAAGGAGAACCCCAGCCACCTCAGCGAGGGCTCCGGGATCCACCGGGTCTCGTCCAAGATCCCCGGTGGCGCGGGCAGCGTGCCGGCCCCGGGCACGCCGCAGA
The DNA here is from genome assembly GCF_059091865.1 of Arthrobacter sp. B0316-1-20. Taxonomy (NCBI): domain Bacteria; kingdom Bacillati; phylum Actinomycetota; class Actinomycetes; order Micrococcales; family Micrococcaceae; genus Arthrobacter; species Arthrobacter sp. B0316-1-20. The sequence continues at coordinate 90,227 of NZ_JBNHHC010000010.1, forward strand.
GCCGGGCCGAGGTCGCAGATCAGCAGGCAGCGGAAGACGCGAAGAATCCTGGCCAGGCCGGGAACCGTCTTTCGCACAGCGACGACGACGGCGGCGACGCCCGCTGATGCGCTGGCGCGGGTCCACCCGGGCCTGACAAGCTGGCACTATGACTTCCGGCGAGCCTTCCCCGCAGCATCCCTTCCCGGCCGACCCCGGCGACACCGCGGAAGCGAACGCCGAGCAGGCCGCGGAAGCGAAAACCACCTTGGCGGCAGAGCTGTGGTACCGCTCCGATCCCGGACCTTCAGCGATGAGCTCCGGAACCGATTGGCGGCCGCATTTCCCTGCGCCACCTTTTCCGACGGCGTGGCCCTGCTGCCGCACGCGGAGCATTCCTTCGACATCAACGGTTCCGCCGGGGTGCAGACCGTCCACCTGAGCACCGGCGTCGCTGTTCCCAGCGTGCAGATGTCCTCCGCTGAAGCGCTGGAGGCCACCCCTACCGACCAAAGCTGGTCCTGGCCGGATGCCGAGCAGGAGGTGCCCGGCTGCAGCCATCGAATCCTGGTCACGGAAGTGCTGGCCAGCGGTTTCGAACCCAAGCCGCGCGTCGAGTCCTTCCAGCGGGTGTTGCACCTGCTCGCCGGAGCGACCGGCCCGGCGGCCATCCGCTGGCTGCACAACTCCCACTGGCGCGATCCGGGCGAACTGGAGGCCGCCCATCCGCTGGCAGGCCCGGTGAACATGCGGTTCTTCCTGGTCAGCAACGACGAAGGCGCCATGGTGGTGGACAGTCTGGGCATGTACCAGCTGGGCTTGCCGGACGTGCAGGTGCATTTCCGGGACGTAGACCCGAACGTACTGGTGGAACTGGCCTTCAACGTGGCGGCGTACCTCTACGAGCGCGGGCCGGTGATCCAGTCCAAGGCCCAGCTGAACGGCCCCGCCGGCATGCAGTTCACCGCCACCTGGGAAGATTCGCTGCTGCCGCCGCTGCGCACGGTCCTCGATTTGGACCCGGGCACGCCGTACTCAGCCGGCAACCGGTAGCCGTTGCCTCGGTGGGCACGCCAGCCGGCAGGCCAAGCGGTCAGCCGACGGCGGCCGATTTCCGGGCCCGGTAGGCAGCCACGTGCGTGCGGTTGGCGCAGTTACCGGTATCGCAGAATCGCTTCGACCGGTTTTTCGACAGGTCCACGAGTACCGCCGAGCAGTCCTCCGCGGCGCAGGTCCGCAGCCGGTCCAGCTGCTTCTCGCGGATCACGTCCACCAGTGCCATGGCAACCTCCACCGCAATCCGCACGTCCAGCGGCGCGGACGGGCTGGTGGCGTGCAGGTGGTAGTCCCACTGGTCGTGTTTGACCAGCTGCGGGATGGCACCGGCGTCGGCCAGAATCTTATTCACCATGACGACGGCGCGGTCCTCCGGTGCGGTCCAAACCTCCTTGAGGAGGACGCGCAGCGCTTGAACCGCTTGAAGTTCCTCCTCGGAATGCGTGCGTGACCCGGTGAGGCCGAAGTCGTCTACTAGCGCGTCCAGATCCGCTACGGTGGCCAGGCTGTCCGGATGCACTTCGGCCGTGTTGACCAGCCGTGCCGCGTCCACCAGCGAATGCTCTGTGTCATGAGCAAACACCATCTTGACTCCTGAACATTGGCGGTATTATTGTCAGGAGTATACCTCTAATGACTCCTGACAGGCTCACTCTGTGCCAGGAGCGAACCACATCTCTAAGGACCACCATGGCTTCTACCGTCGCTGAGCAGCGCAACCAGACAGCCCCGCCGCGCCCCGGATCAGCCTTGGCCGGCGTCGGCATCGCGTTGGCTTCCTCGGCGGTGTTCGGGCTCTCCGGATCCTTTGCCAAGTCCCTTCTGGAATCCGGCTGGACGCCCGGGTCTGCCGTGGCGGTACGCATGGTGGCCGCGGCGCTGGTGTTGTCCCTGCCCGCCGCGTTCATGCTGCGCGGCCGGTGGCACCAGTTGCGGCAGAACTGGAAGACCATTGTGCTCTTCGGGTTGATCGGGGTGGCCGGCTGCCAGTTGTTCTACTTCAACGCCGTGGCCACCCTGTCCGTGGGCGTCGCGCTGCTGCTGGAGTTCCTGGCCCCGGTGCTGATTGTCCTCTGGCTCTGGATGACCAGCCGCCGGATGCCCCGGCCGGCGACCATCGCCGGTACCGTCCTGGCCGTGGCCGGGCTCATGCTGGTCCTCGACGTCTTCGGGCCGGTGAAGCTGGATCCGGCCGGTGTGCTGTGGGGGCTCGGCGCGGCAGTGTGCCTGGTGGTCTACTTCTTCATCACCGCCAAGCAGAACGATTCGCTTCCCCCGCTGGTGCTGGCCGCCGGCGGCCTGCTGGTGGGCGGTGCCGCCATCGTGGTCCTAGGTGCGGTGCAGATCTTGCCGATGGCCTTCAGCACGGCGGACGTGCAACTGGCCGGCTGGAATACCCAGTGGTGGGTACCGCTGGCCGGGCTGGTGCTGCTGTCCACGGTGCTGTCCTATGTCACCGGCATTATGGCCGCGCGGGCCCTCGGTTCCAAGGTGGCATCCTTCGTCTCGCTGACCGAAGTGTTGTTCGCCGTCATCTGGGCCTGGCTGCTGCTGGGCGAGCTCCCCGCCGTCATCCAGCTGCTCGGCGGCGCCCTGATCGTCGGCGGTGTGGTGCTGGTCCGGTCCGACGAACTGCGCGGCCCGAAGGTGCGCAGACGCCGTCAGCCTCGGCCCGTCGCGTAGGCCGGGACCGGTTGCACTTGTCCGAGGGACATAGCGGCAGCAGCCGACGAAGCAAGCGCGCCGACGCGTCAGGTTATGCTTCCACGACGATTGTCCCCGCGGCGCCGTCGACGGAGAGGGTGTCACCGGTTCTGATTCGTACGGTTGCATCGGGGACTCCCACAACGGCGGGGATTCCATATTCGCGGGCAACGACGGCTCCGTGCGAAATGGGACCGCCCATCTCCATCACCAGCGCCCCGGCGGTCATGAACAGGGGTGTCCATCCCGGGTCGGTCGACGGGGCAACGAGGATTTCACCCGGTTCCAGCTGTGCACTGACCGGGTCCAGGATGACTCTGGCTTTGCCTGTCACCGTCCCGGCGGAGGCCGGCGCCCCGACCAAGGTTCCCGGTTGCAGCTGGCCGTCCGCGGGCGATGCCGCGCGGGCTTGCGCAGCCATGGCTGCTTCGACGTCCGTGCCGTCGGAAAGCAGCAGCCGGGGGATGTGTCGGCGCCGCATTTCGCGATGATAGTCTCGGCGGCGTTCGGCGATCAGTCCACGGAGGTCCGCGCCGCGCAGGCCCACCCGGGCTTCAGTGAAGTCGAGGAAGAAGATGTCGTCGGGCGCAGAGATTCGGCCGGCAGCGGCGAGTTCCTCGCCCACCAGCCGAAGCTGCCGGCGGAGGGCGGCGAGGGCGGCGATGAGTCGGAACTTGGGGGACTCGCGCATGCCGGCGGTGGCGCGTGCGCGTCGTAGGCTGTGGGCCACGATTCTTCCGCGCAGTCCGGACTTGCCGCGGACCCGTGCGGCCAGCTCGGCTGCTTTGGCTTCGGCCGTTTTTGCGGCTCGCGTGAATAGTCGGTCCGGCGCGAGCTCCGGGTCCGTCAGCTTCAAATAGTTGGCCAGGACGTTGATGATGTGGGACGGGTCCTCGGACCATCGAGGGATGCCGAGGTCAATCTCGGCCACGGAACGGTGGCCATAGGTGGCCAGGAAAGCGCGCAGCTCGCCCTGGCAGACGGCGGGCAACGCCCCCTCAAGGTAGCGGCGGGCCAGTAGCTGGGGGTCTTCCTCCGTGAGCGCGCGGACTGACTCGGGGTCCTCGCGGATCACACTGGCGGTGCGCCAGAGGCGCAGATCCATCTCCGTGGTCACATTGTGCGGTAAGCCGCGCAGTACTGTCTGCAGGTCGCCGGGCTGCGCCAGCCGGCCCAGCGCCAAACGGGCCACGGCCAGCCAGATGTACCCGGCCGCGGGCGGCGGCAATTCGCGGATCAGGACGGAGGTGACGTCTTTGGCGAGGACGCGCTCAGCGAAGTCCAGCCGTCGGGCACTGGAGGCTGGCTCCTGCAACACCAGCATCCGTTCGAACTCCTTGCGCGATTCCCCGGCCCGTTCCATCGCTGCGGCGGGATTGGCCATCGCTCGCAGGACCTGGGGCAGCAGGCGCAGTTGCGGGAAGGTGCGGAAGGTCGTTTTCAGCGACGCCAAACGGGACTCCTCGATGAGTGAGAACCGGGGATCGGCCGCCAGGTGCCTCAACACGTCCACGGACCGGGCATCAGCCGCTTTCATCAAGCGCAGTATGCCGCTGCGGCCGCCCTTGCTGCGCAAGAGCGGGGTGACGTCTAGATAAATGCGCATTCCGATGTGGGCAAACCGGTAGGCTGCCTCGCCATCGCTGGCCCGCGCTTCCCGGCTGCTACCCGCCATCACATCGACGGCCGCCATACCCATGGGTGTCAGCGGACGGGTCAGCCCTTGCAGCAGGCTGGCGCACAGATAGGCGCGGGCACCGTCGTCGGGGCCGTATGGCTCGGGCAGCGGGTACAGCGTGGTGATCGGGCGGGACTGCACCACCCACTTTTTGCCATCCGAGTCGATGGCCCACTCCAGATCCTGCGGCTCGCCGTAGTGCTCCTCCACGCGGGTGCCCAGCCTGGCCAGTGCGTGAACCTGTTCGTCAGTCAGGCATGCCTGCTGCTGGCCGTCCTGCAGCTGCAGGCGCCGGGTTCCGCCGCCGGGTGTGGAGCGGATTTCGATGCGTTTGTCCCCCAGCTTGCGCTCAAGGATCTCACCGGTGGCGGCATCGACCCTGAACTGGTCCGGGTTCACCGCCCCGCTGACCAGCACCTCGCCGAGTCCGGGCGCCGCATTGACCACGGTCTCCTGGCGGCGGCCGGTCAGCGGGTTGGCCGTAAACATCACCCCGGACACGGCGGCATCGACCATTTTCTGAACAACCACAGCGATGCCGACCGAGTGCTGGGCAATCCCGTGATCTGCGCGGTAGGCCACGGCCCGCTCGGTCCAGAGGGAGACCCAGCATCGGCGGACCGCGGCCAGGAGTGCGTCCGGGCCGACGACGTTGAGGTAGGAGTCCAATTGGCCGGCGAAGCTGGCTTCCGGGAGGTCCTCCGCCGTGGAGGAGGAACGCACAGCCACCGGGACGTCCGCACCCAGACGGGCGTACGCGGCAAGGATCGCTTCCGTGATGCCCTCGGGGAGGGGAGTAGCTTCGAGCCTGGTGCGTATCTGCTGCGCGAGTCCCGCCAGGTCTGGGTCCCCTGTGTCGGAGGCTGTCGCTTCGGCCGCTGCATCCAGCCTGCCGGAAGACGCTTGCAGATTCTCGATCAACGAATCCAGTCCGGCCGCGCTCGCAGCCTGCCGGTACGCTGCGGTCGGGACGCAAAAGCCATCCGGGATGGGGAACCCTGCCGCCAGGAGCACACCGAGGTTGGCAGCCTTGCCCCCCACGTCCGGCAGCATGTCCGCATCCGTACAGGCCAGATCGATGACGGTGCTGACGGGGTGCCGTGTGGGCTGCTCTGTGCTATCCATAATTGACCCGATCACCAGACGGGCGAAGATGATGCATGCGACTCTAAGGCCAGCCCCGGCAAGAATTCAACAGGCAGCGCAGGGCAGAACCAAGGGTCAGCGGATGATCTTGAAGTTGAATGCGGGCGTACCGAGCACGCTCATCAGGCGGATCCAGACCGGCAGGAGCATCTCGACACCACGGGCGGTGCTGATGTCGCCGAGGTCGATGACGTCCTGGTGACCGAAGTCCTTCAGGAGCCCGGTGACCGTGGTCTTGGCGCCGGCGTCATTGCCGGAAACGAAGACCGTGCCGGCCTCGGGGAGCTTGGTCGGATAGGCCTGAAGGTCGGCGGTCAGGGTGTTGAGCGCCTTCACCACGCGCGCCGTGGGGAAGGCCCGCTGGATCTGCTCACCGAGGGAATCAGTGTCCTTGACGAAGAGGGTCGGAGGCGTCCCGTGGCTGAAGTCCAAGGGATTGGCGATGTCGAGTAGGACTTTGCCGTCGAGGTTTTCGGCCCCGGCCTCGGTCAAGGCGTCGAGGGACGCACCGCCGCTGGTTGCGTTGACAATGAGCTCGGCACCGGCCGCGGCGTCGGCGAAACGGGCGACATGGACGCCCGGGTTGTCGGCTGCCCAAGCGGAGAAAGGCGGGGTACCCATGGCATCGGTCGCGGTCCGGGACAGCGTGGCGTCAGGATCGCGCGTTCCGATGGCGACGGTGTGGCCGAGTTCGGCAAGTCGTGCGGCGATGGTCCGGCCGACCCTGCCGGTTCCGAGGACTGCTGCTTTCATGATGTTCTCCCCCACTTCGGTTCGGGGCGCCCCGGTCGAATCTGGACGCACTACTTACTGTGCTCTTCCCACAGGGGCCAGACCAGCCCGATCGAGAAAGCCGGGTTCGGCACAGTGGCGAGCCCCGCCGTCGTAGTTCCACTCTTGCCATCCCCACGGCGGTTCCGGGATGATGCCTAGGCGCGGTGCTTTAGCGCCTGAGCCGAAAGGGACGCCGATGCTGCAGGCATTGGGCTGGGGCCTGCTTGCTGGCTCCTCCTACTTTCTGGGCGGATTGCTTGCCCTGCGGTGGCGGGTCAACAGCGTGCTGCTCGGTGTCCTGACGGGATTCGGTGCCGGCGCCCTGTTGTCGGCCGTCGCCTACAAGCTGATCGACGAGGCCGGCAAGCTGGCTGGCGGGAGCGGGTTCGTCGGAGCGGGGCTGCTCGGCGGGGCGGTGGCGACGTCCTGGGTAGTGACCGGGGCGAGCCGGGGCGTGCGGCTGTCCTCGCCGCCTCTGCACGAGCCCCGCTTCCTGGTGATCGGGCTGTCCGTGGTCGCCGAATCCATTGTCATTGCCGGCGGCCTAGTCAGCGGTTACGGGCTCAGTGCCGCCGTACTGGCCGCGGTCTTCCTCTGCGGCGTTCCTGAGGCAATGGCCGACACCGGCCCGCTGCGCACCTACGGTCTGACCTCCCGCCACGTGATGTCCGCCTGGCTAACCATGACGTTGCTGTGCGGCGTATCCGTGGCCGCGTTTACGCTGCTGCTCGGGGTTGTTCCGCCCGAAGCGGTTGCCTTCGTGCTCGCCTTTGCCGGCGGCGGCGTCCTGACGAACGTGACGGTCCGCATGGTGCCGGAGGGGATCCGGGACGCCGGGGCAGCCACCGGCATCGCCATCTCTGTAGGTTTCGGCCTGTCGTTCACCCTCGTGGAGATCCTCGGCAAGCACTGAGCCCGCCGTCTGGAGGGGCTGGTGCGATGCCGCGGCGGGGGAGCAGACTGGAACCAGCCAGCAGCTACGACCCCGGAGGCCCGACATGTGCCGGAATATCCGTCAGCTCCACAATTTCGAACCCGCAGCGACGAATGCCGAAATCGAGGCCGCGGCGCTGCAGTACGTGCGCAAGGTCAGCGGCAGCAACAAGCCGTCGAAGGCCAACGAGGAAGCGTTCAACCAGGCGGTGCACGACATCGCGCACATCACCGCGCACCTGCTCGACGACCTGGTGACGGCGGCACCGCCGAAGAACCGCGAGGAAGAAGCAGCCAAGGCCCGTGCCCGCGCCGCCGAGCGCTACGGCACAGCCGTCTAGGTCCGCCGCCCGGCCGTTTACCGGCCGAAGCGGCGCAGCCGCAGCGAATTGGCCACCACCAGCACCGAACTGGCGGCCATTGCGGCGCCGGCGATCATCGGGTTGAGCAGGCCGAAGGCCGCCACCGGAATGCCCAGCGTGTTGTAGGCGAAGGCCCAGAACAGGTTGGACTTGATGGTGGAGAGCGTCTGGCGGCTCAACTCGATGGACTGCACCACCTGGATGAGGTCGCTGCCCATCACGGTTAGGTCCGCGGCCTCGATGGCCACATCGGTCCCGGCGCCCATGGCGATGCCCAGGTCGGCCTGGGCCAGCGCGGCGGCGTCGTTGACGCCGTCGCCCACCATGGCCACGGTCTTGCCTTGCTCCTGCAGCCGCTTGATCGCGGCCACCTTTTCTTCGGGCAGCACATCGGCGAAGACGTCCTGGGGCGCGATGCCGACTTCAGCCGCCACTTCCGCGGCGACGGCGGCGTTGTCACCGGTGAGCAGGATGGGGTGCAGACCCAGCTCCTTGAACCGAGCAATCGCCGTGGCGGAGTTTTCCTTGACGGTGTCCTGCAGGTTGACGATGCCGACGACCGCTCCATCGACGGCGACCCACACGGCGGTGGACCCGGCCTGCTGCTGCTCCAGCAGGACGCGGCGGTGGCCGTTGGAGAGGGCAATGCCGTTCTCGTCCATCCAGTTGTTGCGTCCGACCACCACCGTGCTGGTGCGGCCGTCTGCTTCCGTGATGGTGCCGCGGACCCCGCCGCCGGCCGTGCTGTGGAAGTCCGACAGAGCCGGCAGGGCAGCAGGCTCTTGGCCGAGGGACGCAGCCGAGGCACCCGCCGGAGTGGCCAGCCGCGCCGCTGTTTCCCGGGCCGCCTCCACGATGGCCAGCGCAATCGGGTGTTCGGAGCCCGCCTCGACGGCGCCGGCCAGCAGCAGGACGTCGTCTTCGCTGCGCTCCCCCAGGGCCACCACGCCCTCGACGGCCTGCTGGCCGGTGGTTACCGTGCCCGTCTTGTCCAGCACGATCGTATCCACGTGCCGCGTGTCCTCAAGGATCTGCGGGCCCTTGATCAGGATGCCCAGCTGCGAAGCCCGGCCGGTGCCGGTGAGCAGGGCGGTGGGGGTGGCCAGTCCCAACGCGCACGGGCAGGCAATGACCAGCACCGTCACGGCTGCGGTAAACGCCGCTTGGAGGTCGCCGGTGAGGACCATCCAGAGGATGAAAGTGACGACGGCGATGACCAGCACCACCGGGACAAAGACAGAACTGATCCGGTCGGCCAGCCGGGCAATCGGAGCCTTGCCGGCCTGCGCCTGGCTGACCAGCCGGCCCATTTGCGCCAGCGTGGTGTCCGAGCCGACCCGGGTGGCGCGAACCAGCAGGCGGCCGGACGTGTTGATGGTGGCGCCGGTGACGGCGTCGTCCACGTCCACTTCAACCGGCACGGATTCACCGGTGAGCAGCGACGTGTCGACGGCGGAGTGGCCGTCCACCACATAGCCGTCGGTGGGGATCTTTTCGCCCGGCCGGACCACCATGATGTCGCCCGGGACCAGGTCGGCGGCCGGGACCTTGGCCTCGACGTCGTTACGCAGGACGGTGGCTTCCTTGGCGCCCAGGTCCAGCAGCGACTTCAGCGCGTCGCCAGCCCTCCGTTTGGCATTGGCTTCCAGATACCGCCCCAGCAGCAGGAAGGTGACCACGACGACGGCGACCTCAAAGTACAGTGCGTGCTCGGACATGCTGCCGCCCACATGTTCGGTCAGCATCGGATCCATGACCAGCTGCCAGGCGGAGAAGAAGAACGCGGCCAGCACGCCGAGGGACACCAGTGTGTCCATGGTGGAGGCGAAATGCCGGGCGTTGACCGCGGCGGCGCGGTGGAACGGCCAGGCTGCCCAGAACACCACCGGGATGCTGAGCGCGAACGCCACCCAGCCCCAGTGCGGGAACTGCGCGCCCGGGATCATCGAAATGATGAAGACCGGGATGGTCAGGATGGCGGCCGTCCAGAGGCGCGGCCGGAGCTGGTCGGCGGTACCGCCGTGCGCCATGTGGTCCTCATGGTCGGCGTGATCGCCGTGGTCGGCGGTGTCGCTGTCCCCGCCGGCTTCGCCATGAGCGGCGTGTTCGTGCCCGCCATGGTCCGCCGCGTCAGGTCCGGTGTGCGCTTTGCCGGTGGAAACGCCGGCATGCGGTTGCTGCTTCACCCGCGCCTTGTAGCCGGTGGCGTTGACCGTATCCAGCAGTTGCTGGTCGGTGACACCGTGCGGGACGTTGACCACCGCGGATTCCAGCGGCAGGTTCACGCTCGCCTCGACTCCCTCGATCTTGCCGAGTTTGCGCTCCACGCGCTTCACGCACGAGGCACAGGTCATGCCTTCGATCGCCAGTTCTACGGTCCTGGCTGGAGCCGGGTCGACGGCAGAGTCCTGGGTAGTGGGATGGGAGGCCATCGGTGGTCATCTCGATTCTCGGTGGGCGGCCCGCGGGCCGCTGCGGAAGATCAGGGGTGGGTCGAAAAGGCGGGCGGACAACGGCGGGAGGCACCGCCGTCGTGCGCGCTAAGCGTTGTTGGCGACGACGGTGTACCCGGCTTCGGCGACTGCTTCGCCGATCTGTGCCGGATCAAGTTGCGCTGTGGAGCTGACGGTGGCGACGGAAATCCCGCCCTTGTTCAGGCGGATACTGACGTTCTGGACGCCGTCGAGGGCCTTGAGTTCCTCAGTGACTGCGTCCACGCAGTGGCCGCAGGTCATGCCGTCGATGCTGATGGTGGTGGTGCTCATGAAAAGTCTCCTCGGGATGGGGGTGGGCGGAGGGCGGCGTCAGCGCAGGAGCCGGCCGATGGCGTCCGAGGCTTCCTTGACCTTGTCCTGAACGATCTGGGGATCGCCACTCAGTTCGGATTCCTTGGCCGCGCCGACCACACAGTGCGCGATATGGTCTTCGAGCAGTCCAACGCTCACCGCATGCAGGGCCTTGTTGACTGCGGCCACCTGCGTGAGGATGTCGATGCAGTACTTGTCCTCTTCCACCATGCGGGCGATGCCACGGACCTGGCCTTCAACGCGCTTCAGCCGGCGCAGGTAGGCGTCCTTGTCCGAGGTGTAGGCGTGACCGATGTGCTCGTCGACAGGAGTGCCGGCAAGCTCGGTGTCGATTGGCAGGGCTGCGTGGCTCATGACTTCCTCGTTCCGTTTGACTACACCATCTAGTATACCCCCTAGGGGTATCGTGCAAGGGCTTGTGGCGGATGTCATCTTTGGGATGCCGGAAGGGGTGCGCATAACGACGGCGGGGCGGCCTTCGGGTGGTTGGCGTGCGCCGGCGGGCAGGGGCGCGCGATGGCCTGCCCGGCGAGGGTGCCGAGCAGCCCCTCGTTACTGGTGCTGCGGCGCTCGCAGCATCCGGAAGGCCAGCCACGCGGACGCCAGCATCAGTGCGGCGGCCAGTCCCGCGGTGACGGTGACCCCGCTGTCGAAGGCGTGCACCGCGGAGTCCAGCAAGGCGGCGGCGGTGCGTTCCGGCAGTTGATCCGCGACGGTGATGGCGCCGCCCAGGGTCTCGCCCGCGGCGTGCTGCTGTTCGGCGCTCAGTCCGGAAGGCAGGTCGATGTTCTGCCGGTAGGCGCCGACCAGGATGCTGCCGAGCACGGCGGTGCCGAAGACCGAACCGACCTCGTAGGCAGTCTCCGACACAGCGGAGGCCGCGCCGGCCTTGGCAGCCGGGACGCTGGAGAGGATCAGGTCGTTCGACAGTGTTTCGGAAGCGCCGACGCCGGCGCCGAGCAGCCCGAACGCGGCCATTAAGGTCAAGGCCGACGCGTCCGGGGTGGAGGCCGCCAGCCAGTACGCCGCTGCGGACAGTAGCAGGGCCACGGAAACCACTAGGTGCGGGGCAATCCGGCGCACCAGCGGCACCGCGAGCAGTCCGGCGGCGATGGTCACCAACAGGCCGGGCAGCAGTACCAAACCGGCCTGCAGCGGACCGAGTCCGAGGACCAGCTGGAGGTGCTGGGAGACGAAGTACAGGAAGCCCACAAGGGAGAAAACGGCCAGAAGGTTGACCAGCACTGCGCCGGTGAACGGGCGGTAGCGGAACAGTCGGACGTCCAGCATGGGATTCGGGCGGTGCAGCTGGCGGCGGACAAACAGCCAGCCCGCCAGGATGCCGACGGCGGCGGCCGCGGCGATGGTGGCCGTGTCGCCACCGGAGGCCAGTTGCTTGATCGCGTAAACCACCGGAAGCAGTGCGGTGACCGACAGCAGGATGCTGGGCACGTCCACCGGGCCCGGCTCGGGGTCCCGCGACTCCGGCACAAACAGCGGCGTCAGCACCAGCATCGGGAGCAGCATGGGAACCGCAAGCAGGAACACCGAACCCCACCAGAAGTGCTCCAGCAGCACGCCGCCCAGCAGCGGGCCAAGCGCCGCACCTGCGGAGAAGCCGGCGGCCCAGATGGCCACCGCCAAGCGCCGCTGGGTCCGCTCGACGAAGATATTCCGGATCAGGGATAGCGTGGCCGGCATCAGCATCGCGCCGAAGATGCCCAGCCCGGCACGCGCGGCAACCAGCAGTTCCGTGCTGGGCGAGAAGGCAGCTAAAGCGGAGAGCGCAGCGAAGCCGGCGGCGCCGATGATCAGCATCCGGCGTCGGCCGAACCTGTCGCCCAGACTGCCCATCGCCACCAGCAGGCCGGCGAGCACCAGCGGGTAGATGTCGATGATCCACAAGAGCGTGGTGCCGCTGGTGCTGAAGGCCAGCGAAATGGCCGGCACGGCAAAGCTCAAAACGGTGTTGTCGACGGCGACCAGCAGGACCGGCAGCATCAAGACAGCCAGTGCGGTCCATTCCTTGCGGCCGGCGCGCTGGGTGACGGTAAGCATGAAGGATCTCTCAGAAAGGTTTTGGGTGATTCTGCTACTGTACCGTCTGGACGGTTTACTAGCAAAGCAGTGGCTTCGGTCCGGGGCGGAGGGCTGCGTCCTAGGATGGAGGGATGGCCAGTGCGAAAGACCGGATCCTCGACAACTTCGAGGACATCCTGATCAAAGAGGGCGAGCGAGCCGCCACCATGGATGCCGTCGCGGCGGCCGCCGGAGTGTCCAAAGGCGGGTTGCTCTACCACTTCCCCTCCAAGGAGGCGATGGTTGAGGGTCTATGTGACCGGCTCGCGGAGCTGACAACCGCGGACGCGGAGCGGATCAGCAGTGCACCGGAAGGCGCGGCCCGCTACTACGTGCGCACCTCCAATTACGTTGACTCGCCCTTGGACCGGGCGATAGTTGCCGTGGCCCGGCTGGTCCAGCAGGGCCACCCAGCTGCCGCCCGGACCTTCGCGCGGATCCAGGAGCTCTGGCTGGATACCCTGGAGGTGGCGTTGGGCAGCCGGCCGGTGGCGCAGGCGGTGAAGCTGATCGGCGACGGCCTGTACTACAGTGCGACGTTCTTTTCGCCGGATGCGCAGCAGAAACAAATGGCCGACGGCGAGATGGAAGCCTTGCTCGAACAAGTCGACGCGTTGGTGGGCCGGAGCTGACTTTCGCTCTACGGTTTGGGCTTCGCCGGTTTCGTGCGAAAGGATGAACCGTATAATCACGCACCGCACCGCACGATGAGAGGAAATTATGTCCACCCCTAACGGCCCCGGGGAGTACCCCGAACCCACTACGTCCGGACTGCCGCAGGCACCGCAGGCCAGCTACCCGGCCTACCCGCAACAGGGTCCAGGCCAGCAGCCGTATCCGCAGCAGAACGCCCCGTACGGCTACCCGGGGCAGCCCGTCCCCGGACAGCCGGTGCCCGGCAAGACCATGGGAATCGTCGGCTTCGTCCTGTCGCTGCTTGGTCCGCTGACCGTGGCCGGTCTGATTGTCAGCATCATCGGCATGGTGCAATCCAAGCGGGCCAACGCCAAGAATGGCTTCGCTCTGGCCGGCATCATCATTGGCGCGGTGGGGACTGTGCTGCTGATCCTGTTCACCATCATCACGATCGCGGGGGTCGCCTACATGATGGAGGTCTGTGGCGACCTCGGACCAGGCACCCACTTCGTGGATGGCGTCACCTACACCTGCAGCTGACCTCCTCAGCCCCATAACCAAGAGCCGGTGCGATCCCTAGGGGACCGCGCCGGCTCTTGGTTTCGGGTCAGGCGTGGCCCTCGCTTCGTTGGCCAGTCCGCCCACAAAGGCGCGTGGCGTTAGGAGCCGGCGTTCCCTCCGCCAGGTTTGGGGGGTGTCCGCTTGTCCCTGGTGGCAATAACGTGGTCGTACCCGGCTTCAAACGTTGGGTACTGCAAAGTTCCAAGCAACGAGAGGAGCAGCGCGCCGCTGAGGACGGTCCCGCTGGCCACCTCGGGCTCAATCCGCGGGGGTCGTTGGAGTCCCAACCGGTGCGCGATGTACGTGACGACCTCGCCCAGACTGGCGGGAGCCTGGTCGACGGCGTGCAGGATGGATGGCGGATTCTCCGCCAACAGCATTGTTTGCAGGGTGCGGACCAGGTCGGTCTCATGGATGCGGTTCGTACGCTTCGCGTACTGGACCGGGGCGCCCTCGATGACTTTCCTCAGCAGCATCTCCCGCCCAGGCCCGTAAATCCCAACGGGTCTGACGATATGCGCGTCGAAGAGCTCCGATGCAAGAAGTTCCCCGTCACGAAGCGTCCTGGCCCGGGGAGTCACCGGGGCGGGTGAATCCGTTTCCGTCAGCGGCCGCTCGTCCGTTCTGCCTTCGAAGACCCGGGTGGAGGAGACGAAGACAACTCGTTGCGGCTTGGCCGGCAGTGCTGTGGCGAGGTTCCTGAGTGCGGCGAAGTAACCCTCCGATCCATCCGGAGCCTCTTGAATATCGGGAGTGAGAGTGACCAGCATTGCGTCCACTTTCGGCAATTCACGCTGGACCGGTTCCCGGAGGTCAACAGGCAGGGCGGAAAAAGCGGCAGGAAGGGCTGCCGTGGAGCGGCGGAGCGCGAATACCTCCGCCCCGGCATGTGCCAGGCGCTTGCCTAGGCGCGTGCCGACCTTACCGCAACCGGCGAGCAGGATCCGCCCAGGTGCTTCTTGCGCTGTTCCGTCTTGGTCGGGCATGTTCGGCAATCCAGGCTCCTCCGCTCGCGGCATTCGAAGGACCCAATGGTTCCTTCAGCTCATCTAGGAGTATTCCCTCGCGCACCACAGCGGTTCAACCTGCATGAAGGTCCAGCTCTTGAACCAGATGAGGCGGGTCCGCCTCCAACGCGGCCTCGTGGAACCGCTCGTCGACGAGTACCAGCGGACAGCGCGATGCAGCTGCGGCCCACTTGGGCGAGCAGGCAACGTGGCGCGGGAGGGGGCCTCCCTTTTCGGGCCGGGAGTAGGCAATTCCTCCTCAAAAAGCCTTTTCAAGATTGCTGGCGGTGCAATAGGGTGTCACGCACGGTATACACCGTAAGTAACCTTATCATTTCTGAGAGGCCAACATCATGAAGCCGCAGACTCTTCTCATTGCCCCTGCTGTCGCGTTAGGCGCGATGGCTCTCGCGGCCGGGCCGGCTGCAGCCCAGGACGGCGTGTGGCAGGCCAACCTTGCACCTGCCAACAACAGCGGAACCGCCGGACAAGCCATGATTGAGATACATGGGCAGCAGGCAACGGTCAGCATGAACGTCTCGGGCGCCGCGGAAATCTGGATGAACGCGCCGTTCCCGCATGGCCAGCACATTCACATCGGCGGCCAAGGGGTTTGCCCAGGCCCGGCCGCAGACACCAGCGGCGACGGCGTTGTCAGTTCGCCCGAGGGCGAGCCTTTTGCCGGTGCCGTCAGTACCTCGCTGACCGTCCAGGGGGACACCAGCCCGGCTTCAATGGTGGCAACCGACCGCTTCCCCGCCGGCGGCGCCTACACCTATGAACGGACCTTGACCCTGGATGCGGCAACAATACAGGCGATCCAGGCCGGAACCGCCACGGTGGAAGTCCACGGCGTAGACCCGAACAAGCTCCCTGCCGCTGCCCAGAATGAAATGAGTTTTGAAGCCCCGGGGTTGCCGCTGGCCGCCACACTCCCAGCAGCTTGTGGAACTCTGGTTGCTTCCCAGATAGCCGGGCCGATGCCTGGCCAAGCCCCTGACACGGGCATCGTCGAAACCCCTGCGCAAACAGGTGAAAACGCAATACCCCTCGTCGCAGGTCTGGGAGTTCTGCTGGCCGCGGGCACAGCGGCGGCCGCCGTCCGCCGGCGTTCTGCTTCCAAGGATTGATTGGCGTGAGGAGGTCCAGGACAGGGGTGCCCTTTTTCGCCGGGCTTGCCCTTGTCCTGGCCCTGAATGCGGCCTGCGCTGCCCCCACCGGTATAGGGGCGCCCGCGCCCACTGCGCCGTCGAGCACCGCCGTCGAGCAGGCTCCGGGCCCGCGCCAAGGACCCGAACCGGCGCACAGCCCGGAACAGGCTGACCATCGCACAACCACACCCAAAACACCCGTGGCCGCTACCGGCGACAGTTCACCCGTTTTGAAGAAGGCCAGACCTTCAGCTTTGAGCATTCCCCGGATTGGTCTTCGCAGCGACATTATGGGTCTGGCCCAGCGGGAGGATCACACCTTGGAGGTGCCGCCGGGTGAGGCGGGCTCCCCGGCAGGGTGGTACGTCAATTCGCCGACACCGGGGGAAAGGGGGCCGTCAATCCTGCTTGGGCATGTCAACGCTCTGGGCGGCGGCCCGGGCGTTTTCGCCAGGCTGCATGAACTGGTCCCCGGAAACGAGGTCAGGATAGAGCGTGAGGACGGGACGACCGCTGTCTTCCGGCTGACGGCCGTCAAACGCTATGCGAAAGACAGCTTCCCTGCCCTGCAGGTGTATGGGAATACCAAGCGGGCAGAGATCCGGCTCATCACCTGCGATGGGTATAACGGGCAGAACGGCAGGTTCGACGACAACCTTGTTGTCTACGGAAAACTCGCCGTTGACGCCGCCGGTGCCGGGGAGAAGGGGTGACGCACGAACCGGCATCGGGAATTTCGCCAGCCAAGCTACGAGACATCATGCGGGCAGCAAGGAGCCAACAGTGACAGACAACCCCCAGCCCCCTGAAGAAAGCATCGACAGCGATGACATCAAGGACATCCAGCAGGATGAGGGACTGACACCGGCAGATCGGATGGACCTCATCAGCAACGCCATTGACGAGGACGAGGCCTCGGATGTGATAGACGACGAATCCGGAAACAGCTAGAGGCGCACGGGAACCGCGGTTCCCGTGGTCATTCCGACGGCGGTAGCGGTGTCCGCGCGGCTAGGTTCTCAGTAGACTGGGACGCATGGCCGAGCAGGAACCGGAAGGGTCCGAGGCTGCTCCGGTTGACGGAAGCGGAGCAGGTCTGCACGCGGACGCGGCTGTTGCGAACGCACCGGAAGCGGGTGACCAAGGCTCGAGTCTGGCCGATCCGCAAGCAGTCGACACTAGCTTGCGCAGCCCTGCGCAGCGGTACCGCACGTTCATGGGGATCCTGGTGAATACGGCGTTGGCCAACATCACCACCAGTTACTTGTGGTTCGCCCTGACGTTTTGGGTATACCTGCAGACGCGCAACGTAATCGCCACCGGGGTGATCGGCGGGGCGTACATGCTGTTGATAGCCCTTTCGAGCATCAGCTTCGGCACCTTCGTGGACCGTTACCGCAAGCTGGCAGTGATGCGCTTCGCCGCCGGATTCACGCTGGTGATGTTCCTGCTGGCCGGGGTCATGTTCCTGCTGACCCCCGAGCCCTCGCTGGTGGACCTAACCCAGCCGTGGTTCTGGATCTTCTCCCTGATCATCCTGACCGGCGCAGTGGTGGAGAACATGCGCAACATCGCCCTCTCCACCACGGTCACCATTTTGATCGAGCCGGACCGGCGGGCCAATGCCAACGGCCTGGTGGGCATGGTGCAGGGACTGATGTTCATCGTCACCTCGGTGCTCTCAGGCCTCTCGGTGGGGCTGCTGGGCATGGGCGGCACGATCACCGTCGCGCTGGTGCTCACGGTGCTGGCCTTCGCGCACCTGCTCACGCTGCGCATGCCCGAGGAGGTGCGCGCGGCCGCCACCGACGCGCACGGCGGATTCGACCTGCGCGGCTCGCTCGCCGCCGTGCTGGCCATCACCGGCCTGTTCGCGCTGATCGTTTTCTCCACGTTCAACAACTTCATCGGCGGCGTTTACATGGCGCTGATGGATCCCTACGGCCTGGAGCTGTTTCCCGTGGAGCTGTGGGGAGCGTACTTCGCGCTCGGTGCCACCGGGTTCATTGTGGGCGGGTGGCTGATCAGCAAGTTCGGGCTGGGGCGCAACCCGCTGCGCACCATGCTCATCGCGGTGATCATTATGGGTGCCCTCGGCGCGGTGTTCACGCTGCGGGAGTGGGCCTGGCTGTACAT
This sequence comes from Arthrobacter sp. B0316-1-20, assembly GCF_059091865.1. Classification (NCBI taxonomy): domain Bacteria; kingdom Bacillati; phylum Actinomycetota; class Actinomycetes; order Micrococcales; family Micrococcaceae; genus Arthrobacter; species Arthrobacter sp. B0316-1-20. The sequence goes on from NZ_JBNHHC010000010.1 coordinate 108,236, forward strand.
CGCCGGGATCTGGCTGTATCTGGTCCTGGTGCCTTTCGTGGAGGCCGCCGAACAGACGATCATCCAGCAGGTGGTGCCGCTGCCCCGGCAGGGGCGGGTGTTCGGTTTCGCCATGGCGTTTGAGTCGGCGGCAGCGCCGATCACCGCTTTCCTGATCGCGCCGATCGCGCAGGTGTGGATCATCCCGTATGCGCGGTCGGCTGAAGGTGCCGCCCAGTTGGCGCCGCTGCTGGGTGAGGGCACCTCCCGCGGCATCGCCCTGGTGTTCTTGGCGGCCGGGCTCATCATGATTGTGGCCGCGCTGCTGGCGTTCCTGACCCCGGTGTACCGCCGGATCTCGGCGACCTACACGCGGTCGGCAGAGGTGCCGGAGACGTCGTAGACCATGCATGCCTCACGGGGCTGGGTCGACGGCAGGCCGAAGATCGCCGGGCAGGCCGCGGCGAATGGAAGACCTGCCGCAGAGCACTAACCGTGCGTTTCGTCTTCCACTAGGGCGGTGGCGATGCTGTCCGAATCCTCGAGTGCGGCCAGATACCGTTCGGCGTCCAGCGCGGCGGAGCAGCCGGTGCCAGCGGCGGTGATGGCCTGCCGGTAGCGGTGGTCCACCGCATCGCCGCAGGCAAAAACGCCGCGGATGTTGGTGACGGTGGTGGGCGAGTCCACCTTGATGTAGCCGGCGTCATCCAGCTCCACCTGCCCCTTGACCAGTTCGGTGCGCGGCAAGTGCCCGATCGCCACAAACAGGCCCCCAGCCGGCAGGTCGCGGGTGGCACCGGATACGGTATCGGCCAGCGTGACGCCGGTGACCTTGGTGTCGCCGTGGATCGCGGCGATGGTGCTGTTCCACTCGAAGCGGATCTTGGGGTTGTCTTTGGCGCGCTGGGCCATGATCTTGGAGGCGCGGAGCGTGTCCCGCCGGACGACGACGGTGACCGACTTTCCGAAGCGCGTCAGGAAAAGCGCTTCCTCCATCGCCGAATCGCCGCCGCCGACCACGATGATGTCCTGCTCGCGGAAGAAGAAGCCGTCGCAGGTGGCGCACCATGACACCCCGTGGCCGCTCAGGCGTTTCTCGTCCGGAAGCCTGAGTTCCTTGTAGGCCGAGCCGGTGGCCAGGATGACCGCCGGCGCCTGGTACTCATCGCCGCCCATGGTGACCACGCTCTTAAGGTGGCCTGAGAGCTCAACGGAGGCAACGTCGTCGTACTCCACAGTTGCGCCGAATTTCTCCGCCTGCTTCTGGAGCAGACCCATCAGGTCCGGTCCCTGCACGCCGTCCGGGAAGCCCGGGAAGTTCTCTACCTCCGTGGTGTTCATCAGCGCGCCGCCGGCGGTGACCGAGCCGGCCAGGACCCGCGGCGCCAGGCCGGCCCGTGCGGCGTAGATGGCCGCGGTGTAACCGGCCGGGCCTGAACCGACAATGATGAGCTTCTCGGTGTTCATGCTGCGCTCCTCAGGCATGGGCAGGGTTCTACTGGGTGTCCGGATGCAGGGCCGGCTGTAGCTCGGACATCAATTGCTGCACCCGGTGCTTGATGTCGTCGCGGACCGCGCGGACACCGTCCCGGTCACGGCCGGCAGGGTCGTCCACGTCCCAGTCCTCGTAGCGGCGGCCGGGAATCACCGGGCATTCGCTGCCGGAGCCCAAGGTCACCACCATCTGCGCGCTGTTGATGGACCCGACCGTCACTTCCGCCGGCTGCGCCGCGGACAGGTCGATGCCGTCCTCCGCCATGGCATCAACCACCGCGGCGTCCAAGCTGGCGGCTGGCCGAATTCCGGCCGAGCGGGCGTTGAGCGCGCCGTCGGCGAGTTGGGTCAGATAGGCGGCGGCCATTTGGGAGCGGCCGGCGTCACGTACCCCCACGAACAGGACAGTGGGACGGACGGCGCCCGTGGTTGTGGCGGTCATGGCGGCCCCTCGCGTCGATCGGCTCCGGCCACCGCTGCCGGTGCCGGCTGCTTTCTTCACTGTGCCAGAAGTTCGGGCAGACCCATAGGGTGCGCCAGCGATAATGGCAGGCATGAGGTACAAAGCCGAGAAGCCCAGCGTCCTGTTCGTCTGCTCCAGCAACAGCGGGAAATCGCCGATGGCCGCCGGACTCATGGAAGCGGCCGCGGCCGGCGCGGTGGAAGTAAACTCCTGCGGCACCAAGCCCACCGACGCCGTCAACCCGGAGTCCGCCGCCTCACTGGCGGAACTGAACATCGACATCTCCAGCCAAGTCCCGACGGCGGTGACCGACCAGGCGCAGCAAAGCGCCGACGTCGTGGTCATCCTGGGCAGCAACGCGCAACTGGAGGAACTTCCCGGCACCCGTTACGAGCGGTGGGAGATCGACGAACCGAGCCTGCGCGGGATCCACGGCGAGGAGCGCATGCGCCTGGTCCGCGACCAGATCGCCGCCAAGGTGAGCGCGTTGCATCAGGAACTGACCGGCGGCTAGCCCACGGCGCTTGGCGCGCCGACGGTGCCCGACTGGTCACCCGGTTGGCACCGGCGGAACTAGATGCCGGCGCCGGCGTCTTTGTCGGACGTGTTCTCCTGCACGGTACCCTGCAACGTCTCCGGGGACATGTACATGATCTCCCAGACGTGGCCGTCCGGATCCGCCATGGCGGCCCCGTACATCCCGGGCATCTCCTCTTCCGCCGGCCGGTAGACGGTGCCGCCGCCGGACTGCGCGTTGGCCAGGAACCGGTCCACTTCCTCGTTCGATTCGGCGGTGAGGGCCAGCAAAACTTCCTTGGCATCCGAGCCCAGATGCGGGGTGCCGTTGCGGAGGAACTTGCCGAAGAACTCTTCCGTCAACAGCATCACCGCGATGGTGTCGGAAATAGTCATGTAGGAGGCATCCGGGGAGGAGAAGTCCGGATTTTGCGTGTAGCCCAGGCCCTTGTAGAAGTCGGTGGACTTCTTCAGGTCGCTGACGGGGAGGTTGATGAAAACCATGCGGTCCATGGGTGGTCCTTCTCAAAAGATGGCCGCCGGGTCGGCGGGCGAGTGTTTGCGGACGCTGTCCACCTTGGCATTCCGGCTGGTTTCCGCCAATGGCTATTGGTGAAGGTAGCTGTCAGCGGTGCCGCGCGGTAGCCTCCCGGGGCTGCCGTCCCTTGTCCGCCGCGACCGGCCGACCTACGGTGGAAGTACCGGCGAGCAGAGGATGCGTGAGATGGCGGAATTGCGGATTGAACAGTGGTGGCTGAAGCTGCCGACAGGGCACAAGCAGTGGTTCCGGGAGAACCTGCGCGCCGACGTCGTGGATCCGGATGCGGCCGCGGCGGTCTACGAGGCCGGCGGTCCGGACCTGAAGGATGCAACGCTGCCGGAAGAAGACTGGGAGTTCATCGAGACCCAGTCGGAGTTCGTTGACTGAAAACCACAACCGTTGACTGATCACGACGACGGCGGTTCGCGGCTTCCGGCGGATCGGTCCCGGGGCGGGTAAGTTGGTGTGAAACGGCCCACGTGTGGCCGCTAGACGACGCGCTCGAAGGGGTGGCCCGATGGCCGGAATCATCATCGTAGGAGTAGACGGCAGCGAAACCGCCATGAAGGCGGCGCGCACGGCGGCGCAGCTCGCCGCGTCCATGGGCGCCGAGCTCCGGGTGGTCACTGCCCACGAGTCCGATACGACCGAAGTGGTGGAGATCGGCAACGACAAGTGGTTCATCCACGAGTCGGAAAAGGCCGAAAAGGTAGCCCGGGACGTCGCGACGGAGCTGGGCGCGGAAGGGCTGCGGACCAGTTTCACCGCGGTGCACGGCAAGCCCCAGGACGCGCTGGTGGCAGAGGCCGAACGGGTCAACGCCCGCCTGATCGTGGTCGGCAACGTCGGCATGCAGGGGCTGGGCCGGGTGCTCGGCAGTGTGGCCAGCTCGGTCACGCACAAGGCGGCCTGCGACGTGTACATCGCCAAGACCGCGTAGCTGGCGCCCCCGACGTGAGTGAACTGCAGGTTTCCGGCCGGGCACAGGTTCCGCCGTTTCAGGTGATGAACATCCTGGACCGGGTGGCGCAAATGCGCGCCGCGGGCCGGGACGTGATTTCGCTGTGCGCCGGCGAGCCCTCGGGCGGCGCACCGCACGCCGTGTCGGAGCAGGCTGCCCAAATCCATGCCTCCGGCCAGGCGCTGACCTACACCAGCGCGCTGGGCATCCGCGAGCTGCGGACCGCGATCGCCGGGCACTACCGGCGCTGGTACGGGCTGGACGTGGCGCCGGAGGAAGTGGCCGTGACCACCGGGTCGTCCGGCGGGTTCCTGCTGGCGTTCCTGAGCGCGTTCAACCACGGGGACCGGGTGGCGCTGGCACGGCCCGGCTATCCGGCCTACCGCAACATCCTGCGCGCACTCGGCTGCGAGGTAGTGGAGATCGACTGCGGGCCGGAGGTCCGCTACCAGCCGACACCGGAACTGCTGGACGCCGCGGCTGCCGCCCACGGGCCGTTGGCGGGACTGGTGCTGGCCTCGCCCGCCAACCCCACCGGCACCATGGTGTCGCGCAGCGAACTGGCTGACCTCAGCGCCTGGTGCCTCGATCACAGCGTCCGGCTGGTCAGCGACGAGATCTATCACGGCATCACCTATCCGGCCGACCCCGCGGTACCCGACGCCCGCGGAACCTGCGCCTGGGAACTGGACCGCACCTGCGTCGTTATTTCCTCATTTTCCAAGTACTGGGGCATGACGGGGTGGCGGCTGGGCTGGGCGCTGATGCCGCGCGACCTCGCCCCGGCCATCGAAGCGCTCGCCGGGAATGTGGCGCTCTGCCCGCCGGCGCCGGCCCAGCTGGCGGCGCTCGCGGCCTTCAGCGAGGAATCCTACGAGCAGGCTGATGCTGCGGTGGTTGCCTTCGCCGAAGTCCGCACAGTGCTGCTGCAGAACCTGGAGCGGCTGCAATGGGGGACGGCGGCACCGGCCGACGGCGCGTTCTATCTCTACGCCGACCTCGGGGACCAGCTACGAGGCTTCGCGGATTCGGCCGATTACTGCCGGGCGCTGCTGGAGGAAGAGGGCGTGGCACTGGTGCCCGGCGCCGATTTCGACGCCGTCAACGGCACCCGCTCCGTCCGACTGTCCTTCGCCGCCGGTGCGGAAGCCGTGGCCGCAGCCGTGGAGCGAATTATCCGGTTCCAGGCGAACCGCGCGCCCACGGGCTGACCGCCGGAAAGTCAGGCAGCCCGAAAGTCAGGCAGCCCGCTCCCAGGCCTCCATGGGGCCGTCGACCAGGGTGAACAGGGGGTGTGGCTCCGGGATATACATCGGATCCGAGGTGATTGGGGGTTCCGTTCCGCCGGTCAAGACCAGGGCGTGTGCCGGATCCCGTATGGCCACCTTGGCCATCAGATGCTCGAATTCGTAGCGGAGCTGTCCCGTGGTGACCGGCAGGGGAGGGGCTAACGTGCCGGGCGCACACCCCGCGACCAACTCGGGTTTCACCCGGATCAGGCCGGAATTGAACGTGTAGCCGCGGATCAGCGCCTCGGCTTCCACACCGCAAAGGTAGGCGCCGACGGCGGCCATCGGGTCCGCGGTGGCACGGAAGCGCTGCAGCTGCGGGTGGTTCCGATAACCCTTGGTCTCCCCGGCGAGCACTTTCTGGGCCAGCAAGGTCTCCCGCCAGCAGGCCACCAGGCCTCTGCCGTCGAGCAACCGGGGGTGCAGGCTCCACATACGCATTGATCCAGAATAGGCACACCCCGGGCTCCCGGGCGGACCCGCGGCGGAGCTGTGAACAGGCCGCGTTTGCGGTGGCCGGGAGCGAACATTCCGGAGCGAAGGGAGAACTATATCCTGTCTGTGCGACAATGGATGGCAATGTCTTCGCAGATTTCTTCCCCCCAAAAAACTTCCGACCGGCCCCAGGTGCGCCCCGCCGCCGAGGGCTGGGACCAAGCCGTCACCACCGAGGGCCGGCCGCTGCTGCAGTTCAAGTCCCCTCGGGTCAAGCAGCCGCCGGTACATCTGGCGGACATGACCCTGGCAGAGCGGCAGGAAAAGATGAAGGAGCTGGGGCTGCCGGCGTTCCGCGCCAAGCAGCTCTCCACGCACTACTTCCAGCACTACACCACCGATCCCGAGCGGATGAGCGACCTGCCCAAGGAGCGCCGTGCGGAGTTGGCGGAGACCTTCTTCCCCACCCTGCTGACCGAGGTCAAGCGGCTGAAGACGGACAACGGCGACACGATCAAGTTCCTCTGGCGGCTCTTCGACGGCTCGCTGGTCGAGTCGGTGCTGATGCGCTACCCCGGCCGGATCACGCTCTGCGTTTCCAGCCAGTGCGGTTGCGGCATGAACTGCCCCTTCTGTGCCACGGGTCAGGCAGGCCTAACCCGCAACATGTCCACCGCGGAGATCCTGGACCAGATTGTGCAGGCCAACCGGGTGATCGCCGAGGGCGGCCTGGGCGGCAAGCGCAAGGACGCCGGGCACGACGCCGAGCGCGTCACCAACATTGTCTTCATGGGCATGGGCGAGCCGCTGGCTAACTACAAGCGCGTGATGAACGCCGTGCACCGGATGGTGGACGAGGCGCCCGAGGGCCTGGGCATGAGCGCCCGCGGCATCACCGTCTCCACTGTCGGCCTGGTGCCGGCGATCAAGAAGCTGGCGGATGAAAACCTCCCCTTCACCTTCGCGCTCAGCCTGCACGCACCCGACGACGAACTGCGCGACGAGCTGATTCCGGTAAACTCCCGCTGGAAGGTGGACGAGGCCCTCGACGCCGCGTACGGCTACTACCAGCAGACCGGGCGGCGCGTGTCCATCGAGTATGCGCTGATCAAGGATATGAACGACCACGCCTGGCGGGCCGACCTGCTGGCGAAGAAGCTGAACAAGCGCGGCCGCGGCTGGGTGCACGTCAACCCGATCCCGCTGAACCCGACGCCCGGCTCCATCTGGACCTCGTCCGATCCGGCCGTCACCCGGGAGTTCGTCAACCGGTTGAACGACGCCGGCATCCCCACCACGCTGCGCGACACCCGCGGCAAGGAGATCGACGGCGCCTGCGGCCAGCTCGCGGCCGCAGAGTAACCTCCGCCCGCCGGTGATCGACCCTAACGACGTCGCCCTACCGGTGGTCGACCAAGCGAGCGCCCACCGGTGGTCGACCAAGCGAGCGCCAGCGAGCGCGTGGAGACTCCGGACGTGACCGGACCTCCACAAGCGCCTCCAGACTGCTCCCGGCTCACATGCCGCTGATCGGTGAGTCGCTGCTGGCGCCCCCGGCGGCATCCTGATTGGGCGGGCGGTCGGGCCCGCCCCAACCAGGAGGACGCGATGGCGCTGTCGGAAGTGGAAGAACTAGAGGCGGAGTTGCGCGGGCTCGCGGACGACTTGACCACCCCGATACCCGGCGAGTGCCTGCTCTGCTATCTCTACCGGATGCTGGAGTTCGGTTGTCGGCGGCACGATTTCACTCGGCGGTACCAACGCCTGAGGGCGCCCCGGGCCACTGCCTTGTTGCGCAGGCTCTCCCGGATGGGCGGCTGCTGCTGCGAGTGCGAAATCTTCCTGAATGCTTACCAGCCGCATCCCCGGTATTTCGGTGTGGATGAGGACGGCGAGTTCATCATGGAGCCGATGCCGGTATGCCACGGCGTCCGCCGGGGTTCTTCGCAGCCATGCTGCCTGTGGCAGCGAAGACCGCGCTACCCGTGATCCGCAGTCGTCACTCGGCGGCGCGGCGGACAGCGTCCAGATGTTGGCTCGGCACGCGGTTTCGGGAGTAGGTGATCTCGGTGTAGCCGTGCGGCGCAGGCTTGCCGTCCTCGCCGAGGTTCACGAACACGATCTTCTCGATGGTCAGGATGGACTGGCGAGTGAACATGTTGCGCACTTCGGCCCGCATGGTCAGCGAGGTGCGACCGAAGTGGGTCGCCGTCAGCCCCATTTCGATCAGGTCGCCCTGCTGCGCGGAGCTGACGAAGTTGATCTCCGACATGTACTTGGTCACCGCCATGCCGTTGCCTAGCTGGACGATGGCGTAGATGGCCGCCTCTTCATCGATCCAGCGCAGCAGGCTGCCGCCGAACAAGGTGCCGTTGGCATTGAGGTCTTCGGGCCGCACCCATTTACGGGTGTGGAACGTGATGTCGCCGGTTTCCATGGAACCGACAGTAGCCGAAGTGCGAGCCTGCGGCCCACGCACGAGAAGGAACCCTTCTACCGAAGACGGGGACCGCAGCGCAGGTTACTCGTCGAGTTTCTCAACGTCGTCTGCCTTCTGAGGCACCAGCGGTATGGATTCGGTCGTCGGCGGCACCCGGGGCGTGAGCACGGAAGCGTAGTCGTGTTCGCTGGAGTAGTTGAGGAAGCCCAGGTGCGCCTCATACCGGTCAAGCACATCGTTGATGACCTGTTGCTGGGTCAGGCCCATCAGGTCGTAGCCCTCGGTGCCCGTCTGGGTGAACACCTCGAGGCGATAGTAGGTGTCGATCTCCCGCGGCATGCTACGGCCGCCGAAGGTCGGCACCGGTGCCTCCACCGCTGCCACTTGGTAGTGGAAGTTGCGGTGGTTGTCCATGTTCACTACCAGCGTGTACTCGTCGATCCTTGTTTCGGGGTTCGGGGTCGTCGTCAGCTCTGCCTCGTAGCCCAGGCTGGTGAACTCCTTGGCCACGTCCTGCAAGGCCGGCAGTACGGTACGTTCGGCGAACTGCGCCACAGCCTTGTTGGACGGGTAGGAACGCAACGTGGCCAGTCGTTGCCGCCAGGTCTTTTCCGGGACTTGGCCGCCGTGCGCAGCAGTCGAACGCCTGCGCCTCACCTGGCCCTCCCTCTCCGCACGCTCCATCCGGAGCACTTTGGAGAACGAGGCCATCACCAAGTACGCAATGATCGTGACCGGCAGGGCGAAGATCAAGGTGGCATGTTCCATCGTGGTTACGCCGCCGGCCACCAGCATGGCCACTGTGAGGATGGCGGTAACCAGCGCCCAGAAAATGCGAAGCCACTTGGCCCCGTCCATTGCCGGGTCGGGGATGGAGGAGGAGAAGTTGGACATCACCATTGCGCCGGAGTTGGCGCTGGTGAGGTAGAACAGCAGGCCGGACAATGTGGCGAGCCCGATCAGGAACGGGGCGCCCGGGAACATCTCCAGCAGCGCGTACCAGCCATGCTCGGGGCTCTCGACGGCGAGCCGTGCGAACTCCTTGTTTCCGCCGAGCACTTCGCTCATGGCGCTGTTGCCGAAGATCGAGACGATGAAGAAGTCGCAGAGAACCGGAGCGGTGATGGCGGCGATGACGAACTCGCGCAACGTCCTGCCGCGCGAAATGCGTGCCAGGAAGAGTCCGACGAACGGCCCCCAGGCCAGCCAGAAGGCCCAGAAGAAGAGCGTCCAGCCCGCCATCCAGGATGATCCGTCCTCTTCGTAGGCCAGCGTCTGCAGGGTGCGCTCGGGCAGCGAGAAGACGAAGCGTCCGATGTTCTCCACCATGGCATTGAGCAGGAAGGACGTCTTGCCCGTGACCAGGATGTAGAGCATCATCGCTCCGGCGGCCCATAGGTTGAGCTCGGAGATCCACCGGATCCCCTTGTCGACGCCGGAGGTACAAGCGGCGACGGTCATCACCACGGCGACCAGCACGAGGGCGATCTGCAGGGCTAGCCCCTCCGGCAGGCCGAACAGCCAGCTAAAGCCAACGTTGAGCAGGACGACGCCGATGCCCATGGACGTGGCCACGCCGAAGACAGTACCGACCAAGGCGAAGATGTCGATGACGTCGCCGGTGACCCCGCGCACCCGCTTGCCGAGCAGCGGATAGAGGGCCGCCCGGATGGACAGCGGCATGCCCCAGCGGTAGGCAAAGTAGCCCATTGCCATGCCGAGCAGGGCGTACATGGACCAGCCCGCCACCCCGTAGTGGAACATGGTCCAGACCACCGCGTCCTGGGCCGCTTCGGCGGATTCCGGAGTGGCGGTGGGGGGCGAGATGTATTGCGTGATCGGCCCGGTCACCGAGTAGAAGAGCATGTCGATGCCCACACCGGCAGCAAAGAGCATGGCGACCCAAGTGAACAGGTTGTACTGCGGGCGTGAATGATCGGGGCCAAGTCGGACGCTGCCCTCTTTGGAAAGGGCAACCCACAGGACGAAGAGGATGACCAACGTGACGGTCACAACGTAGAACCAGCCCAGATTGGTGGCGATCCAATTGACTGCCGTGAGCATGATTCCGGCCGCGTTGTCCGGGGCAGCTATGGCCCAGATGGAGAACGCCAGCACGATCACCGAGGCAATGATGAACACGCGCCAATTGACCCGTGGGCCACGATGCTCGGCCAGCTCGGTGGGTCCCTTGCTCAGTTCGGTGCTGGAAATCGGTGGGCGCCTGGCTTCGACCTCGGCGTCAACCGGTTTGCGTCGTTCCACCGCACCGAAGCGGCTGCGTTCGACCAGCGGCTTCGGGGTCTCATGCTCCGGTGTGGACGCGTCTTCGGCCTTGGCCATCACGATCTCCTTCTATCACGGGGCCCGGGTGCGCGGCCCCGTAAGAGGCACGGTACTCGGACCTGGGCCGGCGCTCCAGACGCGCCGGAGCGGGGGAACCTGGCGCTGCTCATTCAGCACCGGTGGGCTGCTCATCGACCTGCGCTTGACCTGCCTTGCAGGCGGCGTGGCGGCGTCTCATCGCTGTCGGTCGATGCCGATGGGCGGTCCGCTGCAGGCAGCGCGCACAAAAAATAGAATCCCGGCCGGGTGACCCGGGCCGGGATTCTACTGTGGTTGCGGGGGTAGGATTTGAACCTACGACCTCCGGGTTATGAGCCCGGCGAGCTACCGAACTGCTCCACCCCGCGGCGTATTAATGACTGTAGACCCCCCAGTGGCCAAACGACGAATTTGGTGAGGCGCGTCACCGTCGGCGTCAAAAACCCTTGTCCTTAAAGCACGACGGCGGCCGGGCGCCTTCTCCGCGGAAGGTGCACGGCCGCCGTCGTCGGCAGAACCTGTGGAGGACTAGATGAGGTGGTCCACCAGCTTGCCGGCTATGCCGTTGTAGTTGCCCGGGGTCAGCGCCAGCAGCCGTGCTTCGGCCTCGGGGGAGAGGCCCAGGCCGGAGACAAACTCCTTCATCCGCTCGGCGTCGACCCGGTGGCCGCGGGTGAGTTCCTTGAGCCGCTCGTACGGGTTCTCCATGCCTTCCACGCCGGCGATGGCCTCGGCGCGCATGACCATCTGGATGGCTTCGCCGAGCACCTCCCAGTTCTGGTCCAGGTCCGCGGCCAGCACGTCGGCCGGCACGCTGAGCCGGTCCAGTCCCTTGGCCACGTTGGAGATGGCCAGCAGCGAGTGCCCGAAGGCGACGCCGATGTTGCGCTGCGAGGACGAGTCCGTCAGGTCGCGCTGCCAGCGGGAGGTGACCAGGGTGGCCGCCAGCGTGTCCAGCAGCCCGTTGGAGATCTCCAGGTTGGCTTCGGCATTCTCGAAGCGGATCGGGTTCACCTTGTGCGGCATCGTGGAGGAGCCGGTGGCACCTTCCACCGGGATCTGCGCGAAGTAGCCGATGGAGATGTAGCTCCAGATGTCGGTGCAGGCGTTGTGCAGGATCCGGTTGAAGCGGGCCATGTCCGCGTACAGCTCGGCCTGCCAGTCGTGCGATTCGATCTGCGTGGTCAGCGGGTTCCAGGTCAGCCCGAGGCCCTCGATGAAGGACTTGGAGACGGCCTGCCAGTCGGCGGAGGGCACTGATGCGTAGTGGGCCGCGTAGGTGCCGGTGGCGCCGTTGATCTTGCCCAGGTAATCGGTCTTGGCGATCCGGTCCAGCTGGCGGTTCAGCCGGTGCGCGATGACGGCCAGCTCCTTGCCCAGGCTGGTCGGCGTGGCGGGCTGTCCGTGGGTGCGTGAGAGCATCGGCACATCGCGGTGCTCACGCGCCATCTCCGCAAACTGCTCCACCAGCGCGCGGGCAGCGGGTAGCCAGACCTGTTCCACGGCCCCCTTGACGCCCACCGCGTAGGACAGGTTGTTGATGTCCTCGGAGGTGCAGCCGAAGTGCACCATGGCGGTGAGGTTCTCGATGCCGATTCCTTCGAGCCGACGGCCGATGAAGTACTCCACGGCCTTCACATCGTGGACGGTGACGGCTTCGATCTCCGCCAGTTCGCGCACGGCGTTGCCGTCGAAGTCGGTGACGATCTTGCGCAGCGCCGCCTGCTGGTCTTCGCTGAGCGGGCCCGCGCCGGGCAGGACTGACTGGCTGGTCAGGTGAATCAGCCATTCCACCTCGACGTGCACGCGGTCGCGGTTCAGTGCCGCTTCCGAAAGGTAGTCCACCAGCGGCGCAACCGCGTGGTGGTACCGCCCGTCCAGCGGACCGAGCGCGATAGCGGGGGTGACTTCTGCCAAGGGGACGCGGTGAGTTTCAGCCATGGCCCCTATTCTCCCATGTTCAATCCCGCCGTTTCCTGCGTGACTTCGCCTCCACAGCGCTGCTGCGTCCGACGCCGTGCACATAGCCGGACGCCCGCGGCCGCCGGGGAAGGCGCCGGGCCTAGCGTCGATGGTGGAGGCGCAAGGAGGTCTGGGTGATGTTTTGGCAAACAACGACGGCGGAGGCCGGGTGGGGCGGGCCGCCGGACCCGGGATGGGGGCCGGCTGCCGGCCGGCTTTTGTCCTGCGAGCAGGAACTGCTGGGGGTGCGCGCAGATCTGGCGGCCGCCGCTCAGGCGTGGGTTTCGCCAGCCGGCAGGGCCTTCAGGGAGCAGTTGTACGAGTACCGGTTGGGGATGGCGGAGGCGGCGGAGCTGCTCAGGGTCTCGGCGGCTGCGCTCAGGGCCGCGGACGGGGCAATCAGCGCTGCCAGAGCGGCGGCCGCCGCCATGCACGGCCGCTTGCCGTGAGATTCCACCGGCGGACCTGGTACTGAGGATGCCCGGTGGCTGTGGCAGGCTGGCTGCCCGGGGGAGCCCGGTGGTGGGAAGGAGCGGCCGGATATCGCAGCTATGACGGCTACCGGGTGGCTGGCGGCATTGGCGGTATTGCGTTCGAATGGCAGGAGCTGGCGTCGGCCGCGGCCGGTCTCGAATCAGCCGCGGCATCCATCGGCGGGCAGTGGCGCGACGTCTGGGCCGTGAAACTGCTGCTGGCCGATCCGCGCTGGGTTCTGCTGCCGGAACGAGTGGCAGCCGAGGCGGCGGTGAACGCGGCAGCGGGATCGCTGGCCGGCTTGGCGGATAACTGCGGGGCATTGGCGGCCAAAGTGCGGCTGGCATACGGCACCTACCGGGCCGCGGAGCAGGCTGCCGCCACCGGAATGCAGGCCGTTGACGCGGCGACCTGGTGGATCACAGTGGCCGTCGGCATGGCCGCCAACGAGGGGCGGCCGACTCGGGCCGGTGCCGAGCGGCTGTTGAATCAGGGACCCGCCGCGCTCGCGCTGGGTGCTCCGGCCGCCGGCGCGCTGCTGCGGGACGCCCGGCACGGCGGTGTGGGGCAAGAGCCGGTCAGTCAACACATCGCGGTCATGCTGGCCGCAGCGGCGGCCCGCCATGCCGGCCTGCTTCACGGCTCCCGCATCGAGATCGTGCGCGTGGACGCGGCGGCCGAAGAGATCGACCCGGCGCCGGCCACGCTGGCGGGGCTGCTGGAACGGACCGCCGTCGCCGCTGAAGCCGGCGACGGAACCGTGGAGGTCCTTGAGCTGGAGTCCGGCGGGCAGAAGCGCTGGGTGGTCGCGCTTCCGGGCACCCAGGCCGCGGGCACGGCCCAGCCGACAGCGAATCCCTTTGACGAGTCCGGTATTGCCGAAGCCGTCGCCGACGGCAGCCCGTTTATTGCTGATGCCGTGTCGCGCGCACTCCGGGAGGCGGGCGCCGACGCGGACGATCTGGTGGTGTTGGCCGGCTACAGCCAGGGCGGCATCCACGCCATGAACCTCGCCGCGGACCCGGCTTTCCTGGCCGAACACAACGTGGGATTCGTGCTGACGGCCGGATCGCCGGTCGCCGGCATCGCGGCCGGCCCGGGCGTCCGCAGCGTCCACTTGGAGCACGTCCAGGACTGGGTTCCGGGCGCCGATGCCAGTCCCAATCCGGACCGGCGCGAGCAGGTCACCGTGACGCTGACTGATCCCGTCGCCACTCCGGCGGGCGAAGACGTGGGACTCGGGCCAGGCCACGATCTGCAGAACTACGTGCACGGCGCCCGCGGGATGGCGGCGAGTCCGGACCCTTCGGTGCAGGATGCGGCAGCCTACCTGGGCGCTGCGCTCGCCGGCGGGACGGTGCGGCAGCATCTGTTCACCCTGCGCCGTGCCCACCCGGATTGCGGGCGGCCGACCCGGGCGGGTTCGCCGGCTGGACGCACGGCGCAGCCGCGGGACGGTGCCGGCGGTCACCGGAAAGCGAGGTCCTGACTCAGCGGCTGCGGGTCAACGTGCCGGCCACCATCGACACCACGCTGATTATCAGCGAGCCGAGGATGGCGGTCCAGAAGAACGAATCGACGACGAATTCCACCGGGGTGAAGCTGGACAGCCAAGCGGTCAGCACCAGCATCAGTGCGTTGATCACAATGGTGAACAGTCCCAGCGTCAGAATCGTTACGGGAATCGAAAGGAAGGAAACGATCGGGCGGACGATCGCGTTGACCAGGCCAAAGACCAGCCCGATGAACAGATAACCCAGAACCGTGCCGAGCATTTCATTGCCGACCGCGTCGGCCGCGGCGGATCCGTGGATGTCCATGCCGGGCAGGATCCAGTTGGCCACCCAGAGTGCCAGCGCATTGATAATGACCCGCACAATGAACTTTCCCATGCGCTTATGCTGCCACACCCCGCCGTCGCCACGCTGACTGAACTGTGCCGGGGCCCACGTATCCTTTAAGGCATGACTTCTCCTGAGAACCCCATCAAGGAAGCTGCGGTTCAGGCAGCAGGAACGCCGGCCCGGATACACCCGCGTCCGGTCCTCGACAGGCTGCCTAAGTATGCTGCCGGCAAACCGCCGACAGCGATCGAGGGACTGCAGTCCTATAAATTGTCCTCCAACGAAAACCCCTTGCCGCCGCTGCCTGCCGTGCTGGAAGCCGTGAACGCGCAGACGGACATCATGCGCTACCCCGACCCGTTGTGCACCGCACTGCGAACCGAACTGGGCCGCTTCCTGGACGTCCCGGCCGACGACATTGTCACCGGCGCGGGTAGCCTGGGCGCCCTGGTGCAGATCCTGCAGACGTTTGCCGGGCAGCACGAGGACGGCAGCGAAGACGAAGTTGTCTACCCCTGGCGCTCGTTCGAGGCCTACCCCATCATGGTGGGACTCTCCGGCGCCCGGAGCGTCCAGGTCCCCAACCGGTCCGACGGCACGCACGACCTCGAAGCCATGCTGGACGCCGTGACCGAACGGACCAAGGTCATTCTGCTGTGCACGCCGAACAACCCGACTGGGCCGGCGCTGAAGGCGACCGACGTGGAGAACTTTGTCCGCGCCGTCCGTGACGACATCATCGTGGTCATCGACGAGGCCTACACGGAGTTCGTCCGCGACCCGGAGGTGGTGGACGGCGTCGCGATGTACCGGAAGTATCCGAATGTGGTGGTACTTCGCACCTTCTCCAAGGCGCACGGCCTGGCCGGCCTGCGCGTGGGCTATTCCATCTCGCAGCCACAGATCACCCAGCACCTGCGCGTAGCGGCAACGCCGTTTGCGGTCTCCAGCCTGGCCGAGCATGCGGCCATTACGTCGCTGCGCCACTACGACGAAGTTGTAGAAAGGGTACAAAGCCTGGTGGACGAACGTGACCGGGTGGTCGCCGGCCTCGCGATGCTGGGGTGGAAGATCCCGCAGACCCAAGGCAACTTCGTCTGGCTGCCGCTGGGCGACCGGGCGCAGGAGTTCGCCGAGTTGGCCGGGCAGCAAGCGCTGTCGGTCAGGGCCTTCGCCGGCGACGGCGTCCGTGTCAGTATTGGCGAGGTCGAGGCCAATAGCCGTTTCCTGACGCTCTGTGAGAACTATACAAACGGTCCCGGCGTTTCCTGACGGTAATAGCACGGGTCCCGGCGGGCGCTGCCGTTAGGCTAAGACGAGACAAACGACCGGTATATGCCGGGTCAGGAATGCATTCCCGGCCCGGCATATATGAACAGCGAAGATCTGCCGGACGCCGGCCGATCGGCGAGGAGTTCATATGGGCGCTGAGCACTTGCCCGCCTCGGAATTCGATATCGAAGAACTCGAGCAGTCCCTGATGACCAGCGACCCCGCTGAGGCACCGCCGCTGGTGCAGTTGATGGCGCCCGACGGCAGCGTCCGCGAGGACGCCAAGTACGGCCACTATGCGGCCCATTTGGACGGCGACGCGCTCCGCGCCATGTACCGGGACATGGCTCTGGTCCGCCGCTTCGACCAGGAGGCCACCGCGCTGCAGCGGCAGGGCCAACTGCTGCTGTGGCCGCCCCTGCTCGGGCAGGAAGCGGCGCAGATCGGCTCCGGCAGCGCGCTGCGACGCCAGGACTACGTGTTCCCGACCTACCGCGAGCACGGCGTTGCGCTCACCCGCGGGCTGGAACTGTCCAAGGTGCTGCGGCTCTTCCGCGGCGTCAGCAACGGCGGCTGGGACCCGCGGGAGAGCAACTTCCACCTCTACACGTTGGTGCTGGCCGCCCAATCGCTGCACGCGGTCGGCTACGCCATGGGCGTCCAGCGCGACGGCGAGGATGCCGTGACGGTCGCCTACTTCGGCGACGGGGCCAGTTCGGAAGGCGATATCCACGAGTCGATGGTGTTTGCCGCCTCCAACCAGTCGCCGGTGGTCTTTTTCTGCCAGAACAACCACTGGGCCATCTCCGTCCCCTCGGAGGTCCAGTCGCGGATCCCGCTGTCCAACCGTGCCACCGGCTACGGTTTCCCCGGCATCCGCGTGGACGGCAATGACGTGGTGGCCGTCCACGCAGTCACGCGCTGGGCGCTGGAGCGGGCGCGGTCGGGCAAGGGCCCGGTGCTGATCGAGGCGTTTACCTACCGGATGAGCGCCCACACGACCGCGGACGATCCCACCAAATACCGCGAGGCTGCCGAAGAAGAGAAGTGGCGTGAGCGCGATCCGCTGCTGCGGTTGGAACGGTATTTGCGCAGCACCAACACCGCCGGCCAGGACTTCTTCGACCAAGTCACCGTGGAGGCGGACAAGCTCGCGGCCAGCACACGCGCCGATGTGCTGGCGATGGAGGCCCCGGACTTCGAGGACCACTTCGCCAATGTGTACGGAGATCCGCACCCCTTGGTCCGCGAGGAGCTGGAGTGGCACCGGCAGTACCAGGCCGGCTTCGCCGAGGACAACGCCGGACAGGCTGAAGGGGAGGCACGCTGATGGCCACCATGACCATTGCCAAGGCGATCACCAGCGGCCTCCGCGCCGTCCTGGCCGACGACCCGAAGACGCTCATCATGGGCGAGGACATCGGCAAGCTCGGCGGTGTCTACCGCGTCACCGAAGGACTGCAGGCCGAATTCGGTGCCGACCGGGTGGTCGACACCCCGCTGGCCGAGTCGGGCATCCTCGGCACCGCGATCGGGTTGTGCTTCCGCGGCTACCGGCCCATCTGCGAGATCCAGTTCGACGGATTTGTCTTCCCCGCGTTCAACCAGATCACCACGCAGTTGGCCAAAATCCGCTCCCGCAGCTCCGGCATGCTGTCCGCCCCCGTCGTCATCCGCATTCCCTACGGCGGCGGCATCGGATCCATCGAGCACCATTCAGAGTCCCCCGAAGCGCTCTTCGCGCATACCCCCGGACTGCGCATCATCACGCCGTCCAACGCGCATGACGCCTACTGGATGACCCAGCAGGCCGTCGCCAGCGAGGACCCGGTGATCATCTTCGAGCCCAAACGCCGCTACTGGCTCAAGGGCGAGGTGGACACCGAGTCGGCCGGCCGTGATGCCTTCAGCGCACAGGTGGTCCGGGAGGGGACGGACGCCACCATCGTGGCCTACGGCCCGCTGGTCCCGGTCGCGCTGGCCGCGGCGCAAGCGGCGGAAGAGGACGGTAAAAGCGTCGAGGTGATCGACTTGCGCTCCATCTCGCCGATCGATTTCGAAACCGTCACGGCATCGGTCGAGAAGACCGGCCGGCTGATCGTCACGCACGAGGCCCCGACTTTCGGCGGCATCGGCGGCGAAATAGCCGCACGGGTGGGCGAGCGCGCCTTCCTGAGCTTGGAGGCCCCGGTGCTGCGCGTCGGCGGCTTCCACATGCCCTACCCACTGGCCAAGGTGGAGGAACAGTACCTGCCGGACATCGACCGCCTGCTCGAGGCCCTCGACCGTTCGCTCGCCTACTGATATCGGAGATTCCATGTCGAACACGCAGATTTTCAACCTCCCCGACGTCGGCGAGGGACTGGTCGAAGCCGAAATCGTGTCCTGGAAGGTCAAGGCCGGAGACACCGTGGCGGTCAACGACGTGATCGTCGAGATCGAGACCGCCAAGTCCCTGGTCGAGCTGCCCAGCCCGTACGCCGGAATAGTCGCAGACCTGCTGGTGCCGGAGGGCCAGACCGTGGAGGTCGGCACGCCGATCATCGCCGTGGCCCCCGAAGGCGCCCAACCCGCCGCCGCAAGGCCGCAGCCCGCCACCGAAGCACCGGCCGCCACGGCGGCGCCGGAGCAGCCGGTGCCGAATGCGGCCCCCGAGGCCGGCCCGCTGGTCGGCTCCGGCCCCAAGGCCGATCCGGTCAGGCGCCGGCTGCGGCGCGGCAGCGCCGCTTCAACCGCCGCTTCAACCGCCGGAACAACGACGGCGGGGCGCGGCTCCGCGGTTCCGTCCGGCAAGAGGACCCCGCCTGCCGCCGCCCTGCATTTGCCCGAACCGCAGGGCCAGGCCCAGCATGTGCCTCCGGTTCCCACCGACGACGACGCTGCCGTTCCCGGTTCGGCCCCGGCCGCCGCCGGAAACCGGGGTGAAGCAGTCCAGGCCGCCGTCTCCCGGCTGCTGACGCGGGTGCTGGCCAAACCTCCGGTCCGCAAGGCGGCGAAGGATCTGGGCATCAACCTGGCCGACATCACCCCCACCGGCAAGGGCGGCGAGGTGACCAAGCAGGATCTGCTCAGCTACCAGGCCCAGCGCGAGGCGGAACAGGCGGCCGCACCCACGTTCTGGGCGCAGCGGAAGGGCCTTCTGGACAACCGGATTGAACGCATCCCGGTCAAGGGCGTGCGCAAGGCCACCGCCAAGGCGATGGTCGAGTCCGCCTTCAGCGCCCCGCACGTGAGCATCTTCGTGGACGTGGACGCATCGCGGACCATGGAGTTTGTGCAGCGGCTGAAGAAGTCCCGCGATTTTGAAGGCGTCAAGGTATCCCCGCTGCTCATCCTGGCCAAGGCCGTGATCTGGGCTGCCGCACGCAACCCAAGCGTCAACGCCAGTTGGGTGGAGACGGAGTCCGGCGACGAGATCCACGTCAAGCACTTCATGAACCTGGGCATTGCCGCCGCCACCCCGCGCGGCCTGCTGGTCCCCAACATCAAGGACGCGCAGGACCTCTCGCTGAAGGAACTCGCGGTCGCGCTCAACGAGCTGGCCACCACCGCCCGCGCCGGCAAAACCAAGCCAGCGGACATGCAGCACGGCACGCTGTCGATCACCAATATCGGCGCCCTCGGCATCGATATCGGCACCCCGATCATCAACCCTGGCGAAGTCGCAATCGTCGCCTTCGGCACCATCCGGCAGAAACCGTGGGTGGTGTCCGGCGAAGTCATCCCGCGCTGGATCACTACGCTGGGCGGCTCGTTCGACCACCGTGTGGTGGACGGCGACCTCTCCGCCCGGTTCATGGCCGACGTCGCCGCCATCATGGAGGAGCCGGCACTACTGCTCGACTGAAGCTGGCGCCGCGGCGGCGAGCTGTTTCGCCGCGGCAAGGTGGTGCCCGCCCGCCGGAGGCCGCAGTTGCTAGGATCACGGTGTGGCGAGGAGGAGCACCATCACGTGACCAATCCAGCAGGTATTGCCAAGGCAAGCACCGCCGTCGTACCCGCAGTGACGCCCACCGCGGACCTGTATGACGAACGCGGCGACGAGCTTGCCTCGGTGGCACTCCAGTTCCGCAATTTCGGCGGCAGGGAAGCCTTCAGCGGACCGGTCCGGACCATCAGGTGTTTCCAAGACAACGGGCTGGTGAAGTCGGTCCTCAACTCCCCGGGGGATGGCGCGGTGCTGGTCGTCGATGGCCGGGGCTCGCTGGAAACCGCGCTGATGGGGGACATGATCGCCGCTGCCGCCGTGGCCAACGGCTGGTCCGGCGTGATCATCAACGGAGCGGTCCGGGACCGGGCTGCCCTCGCGCAGCTGCCGCTCGGCATCAAGGCCCTGGGCAGCAACCCGCGCAAGAGCGCCAAAGAGAGCCGCGGCGAAACGGACGTGCCCGTCGAGATCGGGGGAGTGGTGTTCCGGCCCGGCGCCACGGTCCACGCCGATCTGGACGGCATCCTCGTGGACGGCTGACCGGCACGGTACGCGTGCTAACGTCCGTGAAATGGAACTGCGCCTTGAAGTCGTCCAAGTTCCGGTCTCGGATGTAGACCGGGCAAAAAAGTTCTATACCGAGCAGATGGGATTCATTCTCGACCACGACGTCGAACACATCCCCGGCATGCGGGTTGTCCAACTCACGCCGCCCGGATCATCGACGTCCATAGTCATCGGCACCGGAATGACCAGCATGCAACCGGGCAGCGTGGAAGGACTGCAGCTTGTTGTGCCTGACATGGAGTCAACCAGGTCCGAGCTTTTGCGGCGCGGCGCAGACAGCGGCAAGCAGCGCAAGTCGAAGCGCGCCAAGCGCCGCGCGACCTCGGCGGGTTCCTCTTCGCCTCTTTCGGTGACCCTGACGGGAACCGCTGGGTCATCCAGGAAATCCGCCCAGATAGTGCAGCTACCGGCGGCTCCTGAGCTAACACCCTGACCTGCCTGGGGAAACGCGAGCGAACGGGCTGTAAAAGACTGGGCGCATGAGTAACAACAGGCCCTCGCGTCAGCGCCGCGATGACTCAGGGGTGCCCAGGATCGACTGGAAGGGCACGCTGTGGGCCATGGCTGCGGTCTTCCTGCTCAGCTATGTGATGATCTGGCTGGTTCCCGGCCTGCATCCGGTCCTGCGCATCATCATCGTGATCGGGCTGTATTTCGCTGGCCGCTACGCGTACTACCGCTACGTCAAGAACCGGCGCCGGCCATAGCTTTCTCAAGGACCGGGGCAAGCCTTCGCACGCCCTCGCGGATGGCCTCCTCAGGCACGGCGCTGAAGGCCAGCCGCAGCTGATTCGACGGCTCGTCCGAGGGGCTGAACGCCGCGCCCGGAATGAAGACCACTCCGGCATCGATCGCGTCGTAGAGCAGCGGGTAGGTGTCCACACCATCCGGCAGGGTCACCCAGACAAAGAAGCCGCCCTCGGGTTCGGTCCAGCTGGCCCCTTTCGGCATGAATTCCTTCAGGGCGGCCAGCATGGCGGCGCACCGCTCGGCGTACAGCTGACGGTAGGTGTCGATTTGGCCCAGCCAGTCGTGTTCGGCCAGATAGGTGGTGATCAGCATCTGGTTCAGCGTGGGCGGACACAGCGTAACCGCTTCGTTGGCCAGGTAGAAACGGCGCTGCAGGTGGTCGGGCAGCAGCGCCCAGCCGATCCGCAGGCCCGGCGCCAGGATCTTGGAGAACGAGCCCAGATAGATCACGTCGTCGGGATTGTCCGCACGCAGCGGCCGCAGCGGCTGGCCGTCGAAGCGCAGCAGCCCGTAGGGATTGTCTTCGAGCACAAGAATGCCTGCCTCGCGGCAGATTTCCACGACGTGTTGCCGGCGCTCGGCAGCCAGCGTGATGCCGGAGGGATTGTTGAAACTGGGGATGGTGTAGAGGAACTTAATGCTGCGGCCTTCGCCCTGCAGCTCTTCGATGCGGCGCTGGAGTTCGGACGGGATGAGGCCGTGCTCATCCATGGCGACCGGTTCCACCTGCACCTCGTAGGCCTCGAAAGTGTTGAGCGCACCCACGTACGTCGGATTCTCGCACAGCACCACGTCCCCGGGATTGCAGAAGACCTTGGCGGCCACATCTTGGGCGGACTGGGATCCGGCCGTGATCACCACATTCGCCGGGTCTGCGCCGGTGATACCTTCGTGCTCCATCACGTCGCAGATCGCGCGCCGCAACTCCTCGGTGCCCTGTCCGCCGCCGTACTGGAGGGCGGCCATCCCATGCTCGGCAATCAGCCGCTGCGCCATGCCGGCGATCTTCTCCAGCGGCAGGGACTGCAGGTAAGGGTTGCCGCCGGCCAACGAAACCAGGCCGGGCCGCATCGAAACGTCGAAGACGTCCCGGACAGCCGATTGCTTGATGTTGGCCGCCCGCTGCGAGAAGAGATGTTGGTGCCGGTGCGCCGCCGTTGCACGTTCCAGCGCTACTTCTGTCTCGGCTGGCAGGGCCTCGAGGTCTGCATCCTGTGAAGTCACTCACACAGGATAGCGCGACATGTTACGGAGAGGAAACAGAAGTTTTCTATTGGTGATGCTTCGGCTCAGAGCCAGCCGGCGTCCCGGGCCCTCAACGCAGCTTGGAAACGGCTGTCGGCGCCAAGCTGTTCCAGCATCCAAGCGATGTGCCGCCTGCAGGTGCGGACGCTGATGTCCAGCCGCCGGGCAATCACTTCATCGGAGTAGCCGGCAGCCATCGCGTTGAGGATGGATTGCTGGATGCCGTTAAGGGCTGACGTGGCGCCGTCCTGTCCGTCGAGCACATAGGGGTCGGCCAGCTCCCACGCCACGTGGAACAGGTTGATGAAAACCTGGATGAGGTTGAAGTCGCGCACCACCAGGGCGCCGCGGTCTTCCGGGTGCAGCTGGCGGCCGATCAAGGCGAGGTTGCGGTCGAAGATCATAATCTTCAGCGGCACGTAGGGCAGCGTGCGGTACTCGCCTCCGGCCGGGGAGATTGCGGCGACCGCTTTGCGCGTCGGGACGTGGTCCAAGGTGCTGGCATGGCTGATATTCTTGCGGACCACCCCGCGTTTGAGCAGCTCGAGGTCCTTCTGGATGCCCTCTTCATGGACATCGGCCGAGGAGCCGGACCCGGGCTGGCTGATGAGCACCTGCTCGGCGACGTCGCGGCCATAGTCCACCAGCAGTTTGCGGATCACGCCGGGGTCTTCGAGGACCTCCACGGAGGAATCGAGCGAGACGCGCTTGCGCGCCGCCAAGTAGGTGGGAACCAGGGCAGCCATGTCGGCGCGGTGCCCGCTGATCTTGGTGCGCAGGTCGATCAGCAGCCGCTCATCCGAATCCACCAGCTGCGAGAGCGCAACGTCGGGCGAGATGGCAACGTAGCACTCCACGTCTGGTGCCGGCTGCTGCAGCAACTGCCGGCTGACCAGTTCCCCGATGGCAATATTGAGGTCGCGGATGGTGTAGCCGAGGGCCGTTGACGCGGTCTCCTTGGTCCAGCCGGGATGCGCCACAGCGAATTCATAGACCTCGAATGCTGTCCCGCTCAGCATGGGGCGCTCCTCCGGTTGATTCATCTATGTATCACGCAGGGCTTGCTATTTCAGGCGCTTTTCGGCGGCCCTTGGGCCAGTCTAGGGCACTTCTTGGGCCGATCTTGCGCGGCCCCAAGGCTGCTACTTGCTGCCATGGCCACATTATGCCACCCTCTCGCAGGGTTTGTCCGGCCAACCGTCTAACCAGCCTATTTCCGCGGAATCACACGGAGAAGCACGCTCTCGGCGCCGTGTCCGGAACCTGTCAGTGCAAGCCCTGAGGCACGATCAGGGCATGTCCGGATGTTGCAAGTGGATTGGCTGGACAGGCGGAGCAGAAGCACGGAACTCTTGGAGTTGTCGGGCCGAGCAGTTCGGCTGGATTAGCCACCGTACGAACCGAAGCCATGTGAAGGGAATGACATGTTCAAGAAGATCGCAAGCATCGCGGCAGGGCTGCTCGTTGCATTGGGGGCGGTCTCGGCGGCCACCCCGGCAGTAGCCGCCGATCTAGGTCCGGTTCCGCAGTCCGCAAAGTCGGTCACCGTCTCAACTTCCGCCCTTATCTGGGACTGGTAAAAAGCCGCCCCATCTCATCGGCACTGTGCTGATTCCGCAACCAGGATGACGCCGACTATCCCTCCCCAAACCACCGGAACATCGAACCAGGAGAAGCGCATGAGCCAGCTGACAGCCATCCGCCCGACAAGTTCGGTGAACGTCAAACCGTACTGGTGGGTTCTGTCTATTTACACGGGTAGGCAGGACGTAGTCGACGCCGTCATAGGAGAACTGGTTACACCGCTGGTCGCCCACGCTCGCCGCGAAGGCGTGGGCCGCTGGTACTTCAGCCACAGTGCCGACCAGATGGGGCCTCACTTGAAGGTCCGGTTCCTGGGCCGCCGCCCAATCCTCGATAGCCTCCAAAGGTTTGAGCTCGCGGCCCGGGACCGGGTCCTGGACATCCTTCCCGACCTGACTACCCAGGAGAACTTCGTGCTGCCTTCCGGCAGCGAGGGCTCCATCCAGACTTCCGCCGGCGACGCCGTTGTCCCCGTACCGGAAGCCGACCTGGACCGCTTTGGCGGGCCGGACGGGTTGGAACTGGCGGAGGAGGTGTTCGAGCTTTCCTCCGAGCTAGCCATGTGGGCCACGCAGCGCTTCAGTAAGACGCAGGGCCGTTCGGCGCTGGCCTCGTTGCTCCTTTGTGATGCTGCCTGGGCCATGATGTACGGGCCGAAGGCGCAGCAGTGGCCGGACCGCAGCAGGCTTTCCTGGGAGTACTGCTGGGACAACCACCTGAGGGTATCCACAGCCGAGTTGGGCCGCTCGGCACCGAAGGCGCGGCACAGTCTCACCGCCGGCTTGGTCGCGCGCACGGCTCCGATGCACCGGTTGATGGCGGCAACCGCGGACGAGAGCAGCGTGCAGAACTGGCGTCGCCGCTGGATCAGGACCCTTGACTCGTACCTCTACCGGGCAGATCGGGCCCGCGTGAGCCGCAGTGCCCAGCAATTGACGTTCTGCCAGGCCCACCTGTTGATGAACCGGTTGGGTTTCACTACCTGGGAGGAAGCCGCACTCGGCGTCTATGCCAGAGCATGGTCGCCGGAGGTCGAATCCTCCATGTTGGAAAAGAGGACAAAATGAGCCCGTTCGGTTTCACGTCGATCGGACCCGAAGCCAGGGTGCCGGAAGTCCCGAACGACAGAACATCGGATTTGGACCAGGTCGGCGTGCTGGATGCGCACGGTCAGGATGACGATCTGTGGAACCTCACCGGCAGCGACTATCTGCGTGACGCCGCGTGGGCAGACCAGGCCTGGCAATAAGAGAATACCCGCCGGCATTCCGCCGGTTACAAAGCCATCCTCCCCCCAAGGGGATCAGGCCGGAGCCTCCCCCCAACGCTCCGGCCTGATCCTTGTCCGCGAGGCTCAATGAAGCTTCGTTGGATGCCCAGGACCCGCGGACACGTGCGGCGCGCTCAGCCGCCGGTATTAATTTCTGCGGCGGGTGAGGTCAGCAGTTTGTCCAGCAGCGCATCCAGCTGTGCCGCTTCCTCCGGATCCAAGCTTTCCGCCAACAGTTTATTGACCCGCAGGGCGTCTGGCATCAATTGCTGGAGCACGTTCTTACCGGCATCCTCCAAGGTCACGCTCTTGCGCCGCCGGTCGGCTTCGTCCCGGCGGGTGCTGATCAGTCCCAACAGCTCCAGACGCTTCAGCAGCTCGGCCAGGGTGGACTTATCCAGCTGCGCCAGCTGGCCCAGCTCACGTTGCCCGATGCCGGGTGCATCCCGCAGTGCGAGCAACACGCCGTATGCCACCGAAGACAGCTCGGTGGACACTTCACGCTGCCATAGGGCGCTGTGGAATTGCAGGGCGCGCCGCAACTGGAAGCTGCGGTACCGCTCGCGGTCCAGGGAATCGCCGATGGGGCTCAGCGTGGCAGGGGACACGTTCACGTCTACATCAATTGCTTAATCTGTGACGAAGGTCAAATTGTGATCCCTCCCGGAAGCCGAGTAATGTAACCCTCCGTATACGGACGAAGTTTCCGAACGTTCGGTCGGTGCGGTGCGCGGCGTAGTCTCACACCGCCGTCGAAGTTCGAAGCAAGCGCCCTGGCACCAGAGATCCACAAGAGAAGTAGGCACCATGGACATCAAGGCACGCATCGAAGCGTCTCCGATGACGAAGGCGCAGGTTGGCATTGTTGCCATCTGTCTGGCCCTGAACTTCATTGACGGCTACGACGTCCTGGTCTTGGCTTTCAGCGCGACGGCGATTAGCGAAGCCTGGGGGCTGAGTGGCTCGGAGCTGGGCATCCTGCTCAGCTCCGCCCTGGCCGGAATGACCATCGGCGCGATTTTTGTGGCACAGATCGCGGACAAGATCGGCCGCCGGAAAACCATCATCCTGTCCACCTCCGTGATCACGCTCGGAATGTTCGCCTCCGCGATGGCTCCGAACTACGAGGTCCTGTTGGTGCTGCGCATCCTCACCGGAATTGCGGTGGGAACCATGCAAACCAGTCTGAACGTGATGGTGGCCGAATACGCCAATGCCCGGCGACGGGCCACGGCAGTGAGCATCTACGCCGCCGGTCAACCCATCGGCGGCGTGCTTGGCGGCATCATCGTGGCCGCGCTCCTGACCTACTTCGAATGGCACGCTGGGTTCATTTTCGGCGGCGTGATCACGCTGGCCATGCTCCCCATTGTGCTCAAGTGGCTGCCCGAGTCCATCGACTACCTCAATGCCAGGCGGCCCGAGAACGCCCTGGCTGAGATCAACAAGATCCTGGTCCGGCTGGAGCAGCCCGAACTTGACGCCCTTCCTGCCGCTCCGGACACCACCGGACGGCCGAAGAACAACCTGGTGGCGGTTTTCGCCAACGGCCAAGCCAAGAAAACCGTGCTGCTGGCCTTCGCCTTCATGATGATCATGGGAAGCTTCTACTTCGCCAACTCCTGGACCCCACGCCTGCTGACCGAATCCGGATATTCGGCCAACCAGGGCATCACCGCTGGCGTGCTGTTCAGCGTCGGCGCGATCATCGGGGCAATGGTCTTCGCTTGGGCCGGCGCCCGGTTCCAGCTCAAGCGCACGCTGGCCGTCTTCTTCGTCCTGGCGGCGGTATCCTTCGCCGTGTTCGCCCTGCTGGCCGACACGCTGAACCCGGCGCTGATGGGAGCGGTGTTGCTGGGCATGCTGACTAATGCGTCCATTGCCGGCATGTTCACCATCGGTCCGGTCTACTACGACGCCTCCCTGCGTGCCACTGCCGTGGGGCTGATCGGCGGCATCGGCCGCTGCGGCGGAATCATCTCCCCGATCCTGGCCGGAGCGCTGGTCGATGCCGGCTGGATCCCGGGCAACATCTACTTCGTCTTCGTGCTGCCGCTGGTACTGGGCGCCATCGCCCTGATGGTGCTGCGCAAGCCCGCGGCCTTTGTAGCCCCGGCCGCTGCCGCCCAGCCGGAAGCCGCGCAGCCGGAAGCACTGGCCGGAAGGCGCTAGGACCCGACTTGCCGTTGCGGGCGCTCCTCCCACCGGAGGGGCGCCCGCTGCGTTTCCGGACGGCGCCGGTCGGGCCGTGTCAGGCAACGACCAGTGTCAGGCGACGGCTGACGGCAGGCCCAGAGCAGGCCGCCTAATGGCCGAAGACGTCGGCGTCGGCAATGTCCTTGGTGCCGCGGTCCAGGGCCGACAACTGGTCCAGCTCTGCGGCTTCCATCATGAAGTCGAAAATGGCGAAGTTCTCGGCCAGCCGGTCCGGCTGCGAGGACTTGGGGATCGGCACGTGCCCCAGCTGGGTGTGCCAGCGCAGCACCACCTGCGCCGGAGTCTTGCCGTACTTGTCGGCCAGCGACTGGACGGCCGGTTCGCGGAGCAGGTCCCCGCCACGCCCCAGGGGGCTCCACGACTCGGTCACGATGTTGTGTTCGCGGTGGATCTCCACCAGGTCGCTGCGGGTGTGCCGCGGGTCCAGCTGGATCTGGTTGACCTCGGGCACCAGCCCGGCGTCGAACAGCCGCTGCAGGTGCGCGGCCTTGAAGTTGGAGGTGCCGATCGCCCGCACGCTACCGTCCGCCAGCAGCCGGGCCAGTCCCTGGAACGCCTCCACGTAACGGTCCTGCCCGGGATTCGGCCAGTGAATCAGCAGCAAATCCACGTAATCAACGCCCAGTCGCCGGGCGCTGGCCTCGAAAGCCGCCCGCGCGCCGTCGACGCTGTGCCACTCCTTGTTGAATTTGGTGGTGATGAAGACGTCGGACCGGTCCAGTCCGCTGCGCCGCAGCCCTTCGCCCACGCCCTCTTCGTTCTGGTAGTTCTCCGCCGTGTCGATTAGCCGGTAACCCAGCTGCAGGGCCGTTTCGACGGTTTGGGCAACTTCGGCATTGTCCAGCGGCCAGGTCCCCAGCCCAAGCAACGGCATTTTGGCCCCATGTCGCAGGGTCACGAGCGGGGCAAGCAGGTCGGCCACGATGAGAGTCTCCTCTGGTTGTCCTTCCGGCCCGACCTCCGGGCCAGTGGCACCCAGCCTAAGCGCGATCGCGTCGGCTGTGCACCCCGGCGGCGGCTGTCCGTGCCGGAAGGCGGGAAGAGAGCCGAGCAGGCTACTGGTGGGCGGGGGCAGCTGAGTCGCCCGATGCTTCCGGCGCTGGCTCCTGGGCA
Source organism: Arthrobacter sp. B0316-1-20 (assembly GCF_059091865.1). Classification (NCBI taxonomy): domain Bacteria; kingdom Bacillati; phylum Actinomycetota; class Actinomycetes; order Micrococcales; family Micrococcaceae; genus Arthrobacter; species Arthrobacter sp. B0316-1-20. Next base: position 136,905 of record NZ_JBNHHC010000010.1, read on the forward strand.
CCTGAGTCCGGAGCAGCGGTGCGGGTTTCCAGCCAAGCCAACACATCGGAGAGCCGGATCCGCCGGTGCGTCCCGCGGTACTGGACCGGAATTGTGCCGGCATCGGTCAAGCGCCGCATGTAGGTCAGCGAGACCCCGGCCACCTCGGCCGCCTGCGACGTGTTCAGCAGCTCCACCGTAGAGCTCACCATCACCGCGTCGCCGTGGGCAAACCTCCGGAGCATGTCGACGACGGCGTCCGCCGCCTGGGCGGGCAGCTTCACCGCCGTGCCATTCACGAACACTGTGACATCGGCGCTTTCGTCGAGCGCGCGCTGCAGGCGCTGCGCCTGGGCAGCGGGAAGGGCGTCTGCGGTGCGGGGCGTCAGCTGGGCCATGAACACAGCGTAGGGCACTTTCCCCGCCCGACCGCGGAAGGTGGGCACCGCCGTCGTTCTCAGGCTGTGGCTCATACTCCGGCCGGCGTTGACATCCCTTCCAGCGGTGATGTTAGGTGCCCTTAGCATCCCTTCCGGCATGGTGCCCCTTCATGCCGCCATGCGCCACCCCACAGGAGGACACCGTGCGGCAGACGTGCCCGCTGAGCCGGACCGTTGCCGCTGCCTCGAAACACCGCCAGATGGAAGGTGTCGGGGTGGCTGCGCTGGGGGAGCGGCGCCGGCGGAGCAGGTTGGGGCCAGCGGCTTGATGGCGCAGATCGCCAGTCTCCCGTTTGGGCTCGCGGTGCTCATCTTGTTTGCCATCGTGATGCTGCGGGCCAACGCCACCTATTGGGCCGGCAGGGCCGTGGCCGCCGGCGGCAGGCACACCCGCCTGGCGCGCCGGCTGGATTCGCCGCCGATGCGCCGCGCGGAGGCGATCATCGCGCGCTGGGGAGCCCCCGCCGTCGCGCTGTGTTTCCTCACGGTGGGCGTCCAGACGGCGGTCAATGCCACTGCGGGGCTGGGCCGGATGCCGCTGCGCCGGTACCTGCCGGCCGTGGTGATCGGCTCGGTGTTGTGGGCGGTGCTGTACGCCACCGTCGGGCTGGCGGCACTGGAAGCCTGGCTGGCCGCGACTGCAGGATCCCCGGTGGGGATCGCCGTCGTGGTGCTGCTGGTAGTTGCGGTGGCGGCCGGAATCGTGTTGGCCCGGCGTCGTCGACAGCGGGATCAAGCCTCCGCCTGATGCCTCCGCTGATGCGCCCGTCTGATGCGCCCGTCTGATGGGCTGGGGCGCGGGCGCAGAGCACGTGGTAGACGCCTCAGCCGGTATTCCTCCCGCCGTTGGTGGCTGCGGCAGCGAAAACATTAGGCTAGGGGTATGTCCGCTTTAAGAAACCGTCGTGCCGCTGCCCTCCCCGCTAAACTCTCCCGCTCCTGGCTGCTGGCGTCGGCCGCGGACGAAGCGAATTTCGGCCCGGCGCTCGCCTCTGAAGCAGACTCGGTTATTTTCGACATGGAAGACGCCGTCCCCGCGGGCGGCAAGGCCGAGGCCCGGGAACGCGTGGTGGAGGCGCTGTCCACCGGTATGACCGCCTGGGTCCGCGTGAACGGCATGGAAACCGACTACTGGGCCGACGACCTCGCCGCCCTCTCCAAGGCACCGGGCCTGCGCGGCGTCATGCTGGCAATGACGGAGAAGCCCGAGCAGGTTACGCACACTGCCATGCGGCTGCAGGCCGGCACCCCGGTGCTCGCGCTGATCGAATCCGCCATCGGCATTGAGAACGCCACCGAGATCGCCCGCGCGCCGGGCACCTTCCGGCTGGCTTTCGGTGTGGGTGACTTCCGCCGCGACACCGGGGCCAGCGATTCGCCGATGGCGCTGGCCTACGCCCGCTCCCGGCTGGTGGTCGCGTCCCGGGTGGGGCAGCTGCCCGGCCCGATCGACGGCCCGACCGTGGGCGCTCTGGGCGAGGAACTGCTCGAAGCCTGCAAGGTGACCGCGTCCATGGGCATGACCGGCAAGCTCTGCCTGCTCACCGATGCCGCCGACACGATCAACAAGGGGCTCTCGCCCAGCGAATCGGAAATCAAGTGGGCGCACGAGCTGCTCGACGCGCACGCGGCCGGCGCCGTGGTGGGCGACGGTTCCTACCTGCCGCGCCTGGCCCGCGCCGAGAAGATCTCCTCGCTGGCGGACTCCTACGGCCTCTGGAACGCGTAGGGTACAACGGCGGGGCCTGAATCCCGGCAGCGGATTTTGACGGCGGCGACGACGCCTCGGAGTCGCTCGGTCAGTCCCGGGCGAACAGCTGGTGCAGGCTCAGCGCCGGACGCCCGGTCAGCAGGTCCACATCGTGGGTCACCCGGTCCAGCTCCCCGGCGGCGATCGCCGTGTAGGTGCTGACCCAGGCGTCCACCTGCCAGTCCGGGGCGCCGTAGTGCGCGCGGCTGGCGTACGCCTCCTCCACCGTTTCGTTGATGAACGACGTCGGACGGCCGGTTGCGTCCGCGATGGCGGCGGCCGCCTCGGCCAGGGTCAGTGATTCCGGGCCGGTCAGCTCGTAGGTGAACGCGGCGTGCGGCATGGGTTCGGCCAGGATGGCTGCGGCGGCCCGGGCCACGTCCTCGCGGGCCACGAAGCCCGCCTTCCCATCGCCCGCGGGCCCGCGGATCACGCCCGCCTCGTCGGCGAAGAGCGGCAGGATGTCGGCGTAGAAGTTGTTGCGCAGCAGCGTGTGCTTCAGGCCGGATCCGCGCAGTTTCTCTTCGGTGGCGAAGTGGTCGCGGGCCAGCGTGAACGTGGCGTCCTCGGCCGCACCGACGAACGAGGTGTAGACGATGTGTTCGACGCCGGCGTCGATAGCGGCGTCGATGAAGGTGAAGTGCTGCTGCAGCCGGTCCTCGGCTTCGGCGGCGGAGACCATGAACACGGTCTCCACGCCGTCCAGCGCGGCGGCCACGGCGGCCTTGTCGCCGTAGCTGGCGCGCGCCGTCGTCGTTCCCGGCAGTTGCGGCGCTCGGGAGGGATCTCGAAGGATCAGTCGCAGCGGCAGGTTCTGCTCCGCCAGCATGCTGGCTACCATCCCGCCCACTTGGCCAGTGGATCCGGTGATGGCAATCGGGGTTACCTCGGGGGAGTCGGGTGCGCTCATGGCTACAGCATATTAGGCCCGGCCACCCACGTGCAGGCGCGCTGGCCGGTGGGTGGCAGTTGCCTTCCTGCCACGATCCGAGTCTTGCTGCCCGACGGCCGGCCCGCAGCCGGCTCACAGTCTGGCCCGGACAGCCGCCCGCAGTCCGCCCGCTTCCGTCCTGCTACCGTGGGGACGTGCCAGCAGTCCAGAGTCCCCCCGGTCCGCTGCCACCCGCCGGCCGGTTCGCGCCCAGTCCTTCCGGCGAACTGCACATCGGCAACCTGCGTACCGCGGTGCTGGCCTGGCTCTTCGCGCGCAGCACCGGCCGCCGCTTCCTCATCCGGGTGGAGGACCTGGACCGGGCACGCGCCGGTTTCGAGGCCCAGCAGCTGGAAGACCTGGCAGCCATCGGACTCGACTGGGACGGCGAGGTAGTACGGCAGACCGACCGCGGACCGATTTACCAGCGCGCGCTCGAACAGCTGGCCGAGGCCGGCCTGGTCTACGAATGCTTCTGCACCCGCCGGGAAATCGTGGAAGCACCCAGTGCCCCGCACGCCCCGGAAGGCGCCTACCCGGGGACCTGCCGAAACCTGACCGACGCCGAACGCGAGGAGCGCCGCCAAGACCGCCCTGCCGCGCTCCGGCTGCGCGCGGACACCGCCAGCTACACGGTCGCCGACCGGCTGCACGGCGACTACACCGGCACGGTGGACGACTTCGTGCTGCGGCGCAATGACGGCGTGCCCGCCTACAACCTCGCGGTGATGGTGGACGACGCGGCCCAGGGCGTGGACCAGGTGGTGCGCGGCGACGACCTGCTGTCTTCTGCTCCTCGGCAGGCGTATCTCGCTCAGCTGCTGGGGCTGCCGCCGGTGGAATACGCCCACGTCCCGCTGGTCCTCAACGAACGACGGCGGCGCCTGGCCAAGCGCGATGGTGCGGTGACACTGGCGGCGCTGGCGATGACCGGGCTCGACGCCGCTGCCGTGCGCGGCATGCTGCTGGAGTCGCTGCACCTGCCGGACGCGCCGCTGGACCAGTTGGCCGCCGACTTCCGGCCGGAGGCCCTCCCGCTGGAGCCGTGGATCTTCGACCCGCCGCAGCTGGCGCTCTCCCGCCGCTGAGCTCCTCCCGTCACCGCTGCGGCCACACTGGCCTTGCGGTTTTCATGCGGAGTTTGCCTGGGCTTTCCCCGTTCGCACTAGCGTGGGCGCGTGGGCGGACTCTTCGTGGCGTTGGGCGACAGTTTTACTGAGGGCGTCGGGGACTACAACCCGAACCTTCCGAACGGAGTCCGCGGGTGGGCAGACCGGGTGGCCAAACAATTGGCAAAGCAGGACCCCGACTTCCGCTACGCGAACCTTGCGGTGCGCAGCAAGCGGTTGCACCAGATCATCGCCGACCAACTGGAACCGGCCATCGCCCTGCGGCCTACACTCGTCTCCTTCTACGCCGGCGGCAACGACATCCTGGAGTTCAAGCGCAGCATGCCGGAGCTCATGGCGGAGTACGAAGGGGCCATCAGGCAACTGTCCGAAACCGGCGCGAGGTTGATCCTGTTCACCGGGTTCGAGGTGATGCTGCCGCCAGTGCTGGAACCGATGCGGCGGCGCAACTGGGCGTTCAACGAGGCCGTCCGGGAACTGTCCCGCCGCTACGACGCGGTGTTGGTGGATCACTGGGCGTTCGAGCGCTACCAGGACCGGCGGATGTGGGACACGGACCGGCTGCACATGTCCTCGCTGGGGCACAGGTACATGGCGGCCCGGGTGCTTGAAGCCCTGGGCGTGGACCACACACTCAAGCTGCAGCGGCCGGAGGCGCCCGTTCCGGTTGGGTTGCGCGAGATCCTGCGGCGCGAGCGCGATTGGCTGCAGGAGTGGGTGATCCCGATGTTCGGCCGCAAGTTCAAGGGCGTCACGCTGGGAGACAATCTGCCCCCGCGCTGGCCGGAGCCGGTACAGGTCTCACGCGGTTTGAAGAAGCTCGCCAAGGAGCGTTCTGCCGCCGCGGCCGGCTAATGCGGGGCGCCGGTTGCCGCTCCAGCCCTGCCGTTTGCCGACCACATCGCGTTGAACGGTGCGGCCGTGCCTGCTTGTCCGACAGCGCCTGTACGCTGTTGCCACCACTTTAGGCCTGCGGCCATGCCGCGTCGTCAGGTAGGAGGCTGCCGAAGGTGACAGTCCAGGAACCGCGTAAGCCTGTGCCGGCGCTTCCGGCGGCGTTCCAGGAGCCGACCGTTAAGGTCCGCCCCGGCTGGGTCACCGCCGTCGTCCTTACCAATTTGGGCATCAACGCGGCGTTTTTTGGCCCGCTGCAGGTCTTGCTCGCCCAGCAATCGCAGACTTTCGACGCGGTGAACAAGGAAGCCGTCCTCGCGCTGGCCACCGGATTCGGCGCTGCGGTCTCGCTGGTTGCGAATCCGATTTTCGGCGCACTGAGCGACCGCACCACCTCCCGGCTCGGACGACGGGTGCCGTGGGCCCTCGCCGGTGGCATTTTGGGTTTCGCGGCACTGCTGCTGCTTGCCGGCGCGCCCAACATCGCCGTGATGGTGATCGGTTGGTGCCTGGTGCAGGCCGGGTGCAACGGAGCTTACGCAGCCGTCACCGCCAGCATCCCGGACCGGGTGCCCCGGCGGCAGCGCGGCCGGATCGGCGGCCTGGCCGCCATCGGCCAGACGCTGGGCATTGTGATGGGCGCAGTGCTGGCGAACCTTGCCGGCGGTTTCGTTGCCGGTTACATCTACTGCGCCGTTTTCCTGCTGGTCAGCATCATTCCGTTCGTGATTGCCGGCCGCGACACGCCGCTGGACAAGACGGACCGCCAGCCCTTCGCCTGGCGCAGCTTCCTGAAGGGCTTCTGGATCTCCCCGGCCAAGTACCCCGATTTCGGCTGGGCATGGCTGACCCGGTTCCTGGTCAACCTGGGCAACAACATCTTCACCCTCTACCTGTTCTTCTTCCTGCAGGACGCCGTGGGGCATCCGAACCCCGCCGCCGGCGTGCTGCTGCTGACCGGCATCTACGCCACCATGGTGGTGTTGATGGCCCTGGTCGGCGGACCGCTGAGCGACCGGGCGGGCCGGCGCAAACCATTCGTGATCGCGTCCTCGGTGACCATCGCGACCGCCTCGATCATTGTGGCGGTCACTCCGGCGTGGCCGGCGGTGATCGCGGCGGCGATGGTCCTCGGAGCGGGCTTCGGCATGTTCCTGGCCGTGGACTTCGCCCTGCTGACCGAGGTGCTGCCCAGCGCCGCCGACCGCGGCAAGGACATGGGCGTCATCAACATCGCGGCTTCGTCCCCGCAGGTCATTGCCCCGCTGATTGCTGCGCCCACGGTGCTTTACCTGGGCGGGTACACTGCGCTCTTCGCCCTGTCAGCCGTCATCGGCCTGCTGGGAGCGGTCTTCGTGGTCAAGATCAAGGGCGTGCGCTAACCAGTTCGCGCCCCGCGGCCGGGCAGGCGAACGACGGCGGGTGGCCGCCTGACCCGGCCCCCTGACGTCCGCGCCGCGTCCCAGCGCGGGCCGACACGGCGGTCATGCCGCGCCGCTCATGCTGCGCCAAGTGCAGGCGAAATGATCGCCCCAAACGCAACGATAGCAAGTTTGCTTACTAATTCTTTGTGTGTTTATGGTGGGGGTGCAGTCGAAATGAAAGGAGAACGTGATGGCAGGCCAGAACAATCCCGGACAGTTCGGAAACCGTAACGATACGGAGCAGCAGGCCAGCAAGGGTGGCCAGGCCAGCAGTGGCAGTTTTGGCAGCGGGAACGGTGTTGATCCCTCCGCAGCCGGTCGGAAGGGCGCAGAAGCGCAGCCCAATGAGGCCAAGGCGGAAGGCGGCGCAAACAGCCACCAGGGCAGCAATGGCTGACCACCGCTGAAACAGCTGACGAGGAGGGGGCGAACCTCTCCTCGTCAGCTTATTCAGACACGATGACGGCCGCGGCGCACCGTCTCGGGACAGGCCGCAATCACGGCCCGGTTTCCCGTCGACCGCAGGGCGCCGTGGTGAATCGCCCGGGCCGGGCCGCCCCGAAAAGGAGGACAGATGAAAGCACTGACATGGCAGGGAAAGCGTTCGGTGAGCGTCGAGGAGGTCCCCGATCCCCGGATCCAGGAACCCACGGACGCAATCGTCCGCATCACCTCGACCGCCATCTGCGGTTCGGATCTGCACCTGTATGAGGTGCTCGGCCCGTTCATGGACAAGGGTGACATCATCGGCCACGAGCCGATGGGAATCGTCGAGGAAGTCGGTTCCGCCGTCACGCACATCAAGGCCGGGGATCGCGTCGTTATCCCGTTCAACGTATCCTGCGGCCACTGTTTCATGTGCAAGCAGGGCCTGCAGTCGCAGTGCGAGACCACCCAGGTCCGGGAGTACAACAGCGGTGCTGGTTTCCTGGGCTACTCCCGCCTCTACGGCTCGGTGCCCGGCGGGCAGGCCGAATACCTACGCGTCCCTCACGCGGACTATGGCCCGATCAAGGTCCCCAACACGGGCGAGGACGAGCGCTACCTCTTCCTCTCCGATGTCGTCCCCACCGCTTGGCAGGCCGTGCAGTACGCCGCACCCCCGAAGGGCGGCTCGCTGGCCGTCCTGGGCCTGGGCCCGATCGGCCAGATGTCCGCCCGGATCGGCCGGCATCTGGGCTACCGCGTGCTCGCGGTGGATCCCGTGGCTGAGCGCCGAGCCATGGCCGAGCGCCACGGCATCGAGACGCTGGATTCCTCCGGCGACGTGGCCGAGCAACTGAAGGACCTCACGGACGGCCGCGGCCCGGACTCCGTGGTGGACGCGGTCGGCATGGAGGCCCACGACTCGCACGTGGCGGGCCTGGCCCATAAAGCGGTGGGGCTGCTGCCGTCCCCGCTGGGGCGCAAGGCCATGGAGACGGGCGGGGTGGACAAGCTCGATGCGCTGTACACCGCCATCGATGCGGTCCGGCGCGGCGGCACGATCTCGATCAGCGGGGTATACGGCGGAATGAAGGATCCGCTGCCGATGCTCACGATGTTCGACAAGCAACTCCAGCTGCGCATGGGCCAGTGCAACGTGAAGTCCTGGATCGACGACCTGCTGCCGTTGGTTGATGACCCCTCGGACCCGCTCGGCGTCCTCGACCTCAAGACGCACACCGCGCCGCTGAACGAGGCACCAGCGATGTACGAGTTGTTCCAGAAGAAGGAAGACGGCTGCATCAAGGCGGTGCTCAAGCCGTAGTCCCGAAATCACTACGGCAGCACGGCTGCGGAAGCCGGGCGGACAAGCGACGGCGCCCGGCCAGGATCCTCAAAGGAGCCACTAACCCTTGGCTTCCGGCGTCGACCGGAGGACGATTAAAGGGTCGAGGTGAAGGAGGTTTGTGATGTGCTACTCCTCGAACAGGGATTTCGGATGGCGCTTTAGGAAGGAAAACGAGCGCACACCGGAAACCCGCCGGGAAGACCAGGACGCCAAGGACGAGACCTGGACGAAGTCCGATGACTCCGAAGTAAAGGCATTCCTGGATAAGTCCCCAGCCGACGAACCGGCCCGCGACCGGGCGTTGTAGCCGAAACCATTGAAGCCCCGCAGGAAATCTGCGGGGCTTCAATCGCGCCCACGTTCGCCGCTGTGACCGCCCGAGCTGGAGAGGTCCTCCGCGGCAGCCACCCGGTGGTAAACCCAGATCGGCCGCTTTGAATGCCCTTTTGTCTTTTCTTGGTGTCATGGGCGTCGTATTCTGGAGCCGTTGCAGCGCGCTCTTGCAAAGATAGCCCGACCCTTCGGAGCCGGCCCCTCGCTCGAGAAGGAGGCGCAGGGTGGCCCATATCCAACTGCTGGGCACCGGCGGTACTATCGCCTCGCGCGGCCACGGCGCCGGGGGAGCTGTCGCTACCGACGCCTCGTCTGCGTTGGTCGATGAGCACTACGGCGATGTCACGGTCAGCGCCCGCGACGTAATGACCATCGGCAGCTACCGGCTGGATCTTGCCGACCTGCGCCGGATTGCCGAGGCGGTTGGGCAGGCCCTCGAAGATCCAGACACCGACGGCGTGGTGGTCACCCACGGCACGGACACGCTCGAGGAAACGGCCTTCCTGCTCGACCTCGTGCACGCCTCGCCCAAGCCAGTAGTGCTCACCGGCGCCCAACGCACTGCCGACAGTCCCGACGCGGATGGCCCACGGAACGTCGCAGAGGCGGTCCGCGCAGCAGCCGACGAGCATCTGCGCGGGGCCGGAGCGCTCATTTGCTTTGACGGAACAGTCCGTTCCGCCCGCGGTGCCCGCAAGGTGCATACCACCGCGGGCAGCCCTTTCGGCGGTGGCACGGAAGTGGCGCACACGGCAGGCGGCCAGCTCGTGGTGACTGCCACGCCCCGCCGCTACCCGCCGTTGGCGGTACCGTCGAGCGCGTTCGATGACACCCGGGTGGAAATCATCACCGCCTATCCCGGCGCGACTCCGGATTTGCTGGACTACGCCGTGCAGCTGGGGAGCCGCGCCGTCGTGCTGGCCGGTACCGGGGTCGGCAACGCCGGACCGGGATTTGCCGAGGCGGCGAAACGGGCGACGGAGAATGGCTGCGTCGTCGTGCTCAGCACCCGGGCGCCGTGGGGACCTGTGGTCCCGACCTATGGCAACGGCGGCGGCATTGATTTGGTAGCCGCCGGAGCCATTCCCTCGAAGGATCTCAACCCCTTCCAGGCGCGCATCCTCGCCGCCGTCCTGCTTTCCTACGGCAAGTCACCAGAAGAATTCCCAGGAGCGTTCGAAGCCTACCTCTAAAAACACCACCGCTACCGGAGGAGAGATCATGGCCAAAAAAATCTACGTCTCGGTCGGCATCGACGTCGACGCCGTCGGCGGCTGGTTGGGTTCCTACGGTGGGGAGGATTCTCCGGGCGACATCTCGCGTGGGATCTTCGCCGGCGAGGTCGGCGTGCCCCGGCTGCTTCAGCTCGCCCAGCGCCGTGAGATGCCCGTGACCTGGTTCTGGCCGGGCCATTCCGTCGAGACGTTTCCAGAGCAGTTCGACGCCGTCGTTGCTGCCGGGCACGAGATCGGGGTGCATGGTTACAGCCACGAAAACCCCATCGCCATGACCCGGAAACAGGAGACCGAGGTTCTTGACTACTGCACCGACCTGATCGAGCAGCGTTCCGGACGCAGGCCGGTTGGCTATGTGGCTCCCTGGTGGGAGTTCTCTCCGGTGACCAATGAGATCTTGCTTGAGCGCGGGTTCCTGTATGACCACTCGCTGATGCACGACGACTTCACCCCGTATTACGTGCGGGTGGGGGACAGCTGGACCAAGATCGACTACGAAGCCGAGTCGGCCGGGGAATGGATGAAGCCGCTGGTGCGCGGCGAGGAGACCGATCTCATTGAAGTGCCGGCGTCGTGGTACCTCGATGACCTGCCTCCGATGATGTTCATCAAGTCCAGCCCCAACAGCCACGGCTTCGTCAGTCCCCGGGACATCGAACAGCTCTGGAAAGACCAGTTTGATTGGGTGTACCGCGAGATGGACTACGCCGTCTTCCCGATCACCATCCACCCGGATGTCTCGGGCAAGCCGCAGAACCTGCTGATGCTCGAGCGGCTGTTCGACCACATCCAACAGCATGACGGCGTTGAGTTCGCCGTCATGGAAGACCTCGCGCGGGACTTTGCCGCCCGCCACCCCCGAAGAGACTCCTGAGAACCCTCGCGTCAAGGAAGCAACTGCCATGTCATCGCTACGTTCTCCCGGCGGCCGCTCAGTCGAGCCGTGGAATGTGCCCATCACCAAGAAGACCATCACGCAGGTCTCAGTCGTCTGCTTTATCGCCTGGGTCGCCTCGGTCTATGACTACACCCTGTTCGGCACCCTGCTGCCGGTCATCGCCGACGAGTTCGGTTGGACTCCCGCGCAAGCGACCGCGATCAACACCTTCGCAACGATCGGCGTTTTCATCGTCTCCCTGCTCGTGGGAACCATTCTTGACCGGATGGGCCGCAAGAGAGCCCTGATCATCCTTATGCTGGGCGGAGCGGTGGCTTCCGGCCTGACCGGTCTCGCGGCCGGCGCCGTAAGCCTTGTCATCATCCGCTCCTTCACCGGGTTCTCCATGTCCGAAGAAGTCGTCAACGCGGTCTACCTGAACGAGATCTACAAGGAGGCCAAAAGCCGGGGCCTGATGTACTCCCTGGTTCAGGGCGGCTGGCCGGTCGGGGCCCTTATTTCCGCGGGGCTCTCGGCGCTGCTGCTGCCGATCATCGGCTGGCGCTGGACCTTCGTGGTAGCCGCTGTCCTGTCGCTGATAGTGGTGGCCATGGCCCTCCGGCTGCCCGAATCGCCCACCTTCGCCGCCATGCAGGAGGTTAAACGGCGCCGTGCCGGCGGCGACGTCGAAGGCGCCCACCGGTTGGCAGACGAACACGACCTGGAGGAGGCAGCCCACCATGCCACCGGCGTGAAGGATGTCTTCACCCCCGAGTTGCGCGGGCACACCATCCTCCTGGCCCTGTCGTGGTTCTTCAACTGGCTCGCCATCATGACCTTCTCCGTCTTGGGCACCACCATCCTGGTCAATGCCAAGGGGGTCTCCTTCGACAACGCCCTGATCATTCTGGTCCTGGCCAACGCTGTGGGCTTCGTAGGCTACGTCTTCCACGGCTGGCTCGGTGACAAAATCACCCGGAAGCGCACCGTAGTCTTCGGCTGGCTGGCGGGTGGCATCGTCAGCCTCATCATGCTGCTGGGTCCGGGCAACCCGGGCATCATCATCCCGCTGTACGCGCTGACCCTCTTCTTCCTCACCGGCCCCTACGCGGCGCTGCTGTTCTACATGGGCGAGTCCTTCCCCGCCCACGTGCGCGGCATGGGCACCAATGTGGCCCACGTGATGGCGCCCGTCGGCGGCATCGCCGGCTCCGGTCTGTTGTCCATCCTGCTCGCCGCCGGCGTGGATACCGGCTGGGCGGCGATCATCACCGGCACCGGCGGGCTGTTCGTCTCGGCCCTGTGCATGGCCGGCACGCGCACCATCCGCGATGCCCATCAGAGGACGACGGTGATCGCATGACCTCCTACGACGCCAACCGCAAGAACAACAGAAGGACGGTGGCCGCGTGAACCGCGACGACGGACTCGAGGGCAAGGTCGCCGTTATCTCCGGCGGGGGCAGCGGGATCGGCAGGGCGCTCGCCGTAGCCTATGCCCGGGCCGGCGCCCACAGTGTGATCGGCTACCTCCCCTCGGATCCCCACGATGCGACGGATACGGTGCGTGCGGTCGAGGAGGCCGCTGGACGCTGCGTGGCCGTCCCCATGGACGTGCGCCGTTTCGAGGACACGGAAAAGCTCGCCCAGACCGCACTGGACGAGTTCGGCCGGCTGGACATCTCGGTGGCCGCAGCCGGTATTCTGCGCCGGGCGCCTCTGGCCGACATGACCGACGAGGCGTGGGACGACATGATGGCTGTCGACCTCTCCGGTGTCCTGCGCGTCTTCCGCTCCTGCAGCATGCGGATGGACGACGGCGGGGCAATGGTCGCCACGTCCTCGATCGCCGGAGGCGTTTACGGCTGGGAAGAGCACAGCCACTATGCCGCCGCCAAGTCCGGTCTGCTCGGCCTGTGCCGGTCATTGGCCGTGGAGCTGGCTCCGCGCCGGATCCGGGTCAACGCCATTATTCCGGGGCTCATCGAGAGCCCGCAGTCCCTGGACCCGGTGAACTCGCTGGGCCGGGAAGGCCTTGACGCCGCAGGATCCATCATCCCTTGGGGCCGGGTGGGCAACGTCGACGAGGCCGCCCGCGCAATCCGCTTCCTCACTAGCGACGACTCGGCCTACATCACGGGACAACAGCTCATTGTCGACGGCGGGCTGACTGTCCGCTGGCCGAGCTGAGCATCGGACAGGAGTTGAGATGGAACAACAGCTCGTCAACAAGGTCGCCGTCATTTCCGGCGGAGGCAGCGGCATCGGTGCGGCCATCGCTCTGCTTTTTGCCCAGGAGGGCGCCGACGTGGCGCTGCTGGACCGGGATGAAGAGGGCACCGCAAAGGTAGCGGGTGAAGCCGGCGACTTCGGCGGCCGCACCGCAGCCCTCACTGTGGACGTCACCGACGGCGAAGCCGTGCGGCAGGTAATGGATCACGTCGCTGCAACATTCGGCGGTATCGACATCCTGGTCAGCGCCGCCGGCATTCTCGACGAGACGCCGCTGCTGGAAATGACCGAAGCGACGTTCGATAAGACCCTCGCCGTGGACCTGAAAGGCGTTTTCCTGGCGGCGCGTTGGGCCGCTCCCCACATGGTGGAGCGCGGCGGAGGCCGGATCATCAATATCGCCTCGCAGCTCGGGATCAAGGGCGGGGTCGGTTTGACTCACTATGTGGCCGCCAAGGCCGGGGTGATCGGCATGACCAAAGCCATGGCACTGGAGTTGGCCGAGCACCACATCCTGGTCAACGCGATCGCCCCGGGGCCCATCTTCACTCCATTGATCGAGGGACTCTCGGACGAGTGGAAGTCCGCCAAACAAGCCGAACTTCCCATCGGCCGCTTCGGACACGTCCACGAGGTAGCGCCGACGGCCTTGCTGCTAGCCTCCTCGCCCGGCGGCGACCTCTACACCGGGCAGACACTGGGCCCGAACAGCGGGGACGTCATGCCGTAACCGGTCGAAGTTCGTGGGTCGTCGTCGGGGGCGATGCTGTTGCTCTTCGACGCCGACGGCGGCTCGGGTACTTTCCTGCCAGGCTATTGCGCGTAGGCCTCAAGCTCGACGATCCGCGAGTACTTGTGGTCGTTCGAGTCGTAGGTGACGACTTGCACCTTGTCCCCCTGGACAGGAGTAAACGTTGCGGTGATCCGGCCGACCTCATTTCCTCTGACCTCCTTGACTGTCTGCCAACCGGTGGCGGTGTGCACCTGGATGTCGAAGTCGCGGACCCCCATCACTGAGGCGGGGTGCTTCGCTGAGTCGAGAGTGTAAAGCTCCACGCGGCCGATAGTGCTTTTCGCTGCGAGGTTGACGCCGTAGGTGTCCGGGAAGACTCCCGACGTCGCGTCGTGGGTTCCGCTCGCGCCCCACTGGGCGGAATCGGAGTTGCCGTCGACCCCGCCGCAGAGCTTGACGTTGCTGTGGGTCGAGGAGGCGTAGGCCTGTTCACCCAGCGCGAGGTTGTCATCGGCGTCGCGCTCGGGGACTTCCCCAACCTCCAGCCACACGTCGTGGGAATCCTGCCCGGCGACGCTGAGCGTCGCCCGATAGTAGCCCGGTTCTGCACTTCGAGGCAGTGCGACGTCAACTTCGGTGCTGACAGTCTGATCCGGGGCCGCCGCCGGCAAATACGTGGAGAAGATCCGCTGGGAGAGCGTCAATGGCGCCTCCACGGTCAGGTCCATGTCGGTGTACATGAATTCGTCGGTCGTGTTAGTCATGCCCACCGTGAACCCGCCGCCGGGCAGGCAAGGCAGCGGTGAGGACACGGTCACCAGACTGGGTGCACTGATCAAGACGGACGGGGGCGCGCTGGGCGCCTTGTTTTTGCGCCCGCCTTCGTTGGCGAGTGCGGCTCCGGCCAGCGGCACCGCGAGCAGGGCGGCGCTGGCGGACGCCGTGACGAGGAATTTGGTATGTCGCTGCATTGTCATGTCTCCTTCGTCAGCGCTGGATGCCGGCGACGCTGTTGGCCACGGTGAGGGTGGTGCGAGTGCTCATGGACCCGGCCTGATCGGTAACTTTGTCCGCCACCCGGTAGTCCGCGCTCCATTCCTTTGGTGTCACAGTGCAGCTGACATAGCCGCGCTGGCGGTTGGCGAACGCGATGTGCGGCCCCTCGGCCTTAATCGTCCGGGTCCAGCTGTCCTGATCCGCTCCGTCGCCGGCGGACGAGATTGAAGTGCCGACGAACTCGGCGCCGACGGTCGGAGAATCCGTATTATCGAAGTCGAGCTTGAGATCGGCGCCGAAGTTGGCGTGGACGTCACCGGTGAGCACGACCAGATTGTCCACCCCGCGCTCATGGAGTCCGCTAAGGATGCGGTTGCGGGAGGCCGAGTAACCCTCCCATGTGCCCATCGGCGAGGACTGCCCTTCGCCGGCCGAATTGTCGGCCCGCATCATCATGACCTGCTGGGCCAGCACGTTCCAGCGGGCGTTGGAGCCACCGAGACCATCAAGGATCCACTTCTCCTGCACATCGCCCGTAATGGTTCGGTTCGGGTCGCGGGTCGCATCGCTCGGTGCGCGCCAGCCGCCGTCGTCGTGGGAGCGGTACTGCCGGGTGTCCAGCACGGAGAACTCCGCGAGCCGGCCGTAGGTGAGCCGCCGGTAGAGCTGCATGTCCGGCCCTTTTGGTTCCTGCGCCATACGGAGCGGCATGTGCTCCCAATAGGCCCGGAAGCCATTGGCTTGGCGTACAACGAACTCCGCGGAGCCTATCGGTGACCAGTCGTTCTCAACCTCGTGGTCATCCATCGTGACCACCCAGGGCGCCGATGCGTGCGCCGCCTGCAGATCCGGGTCCTGCTTGTATAGGGCGTAGCGGAGTCGGTATTCGTCGAGCGAGTCACAGGAGCCCTGAGCCTCCGCCGGGACTGCTTGCTTGCGGAGCCCGCCGTCGTTCGGCACGCCGGTTTCGTAGATGTAGTCGCCAAGGAAGAACACGAGGTCGTGGTCCCGGGAAGCGATGTCCCGGTGTGCGGTATAGAAGCCGTCGTTCCATTTCTGGCATGAGGCGAAGGCAAGAGTGAGGGCAGAGATCTCCGCGTCCGGGGCCGGGGCTGTGCGGGTGCGGCCAACCGGGCTGAGTTGCCCGTCCACCCGGAACCGGTAGAAGTAGTGCCTCCACGGCCGCAAATTGCGGACGTCGACATGGAGGGTATGAGAGTACTCCGGCCGCGCAGTGGCGGTGCCCGACTGCACCACCTTGCCGAACCGTTCGTCCTCAGCGACTTGCCACTGAACCTGGACGTTCCGGTTGGCCATCCCGCCGTACGGTTCCAAAGGTTCGGGTGCCAGACGAGTCCAGATCACCACGCCGTCCGGCAGCGGGTCGCCGGAGGCCACCCCGAGGGTGAACATGTCACGCTTCTCGCGGCCACGGGGTGCCGCGTCAGCGGTACGGATGTCAGCCAGGGTGCCGGTGAGGGCGAGGGCCGCGGCTGCTGCTGTGCCGGTGAGGAACCGGCGCCGGGTAGCGGTCGCTGCCTGAAGGGTTGCAAGGTAATTGTCGGGGCGCACGACTGTGAGCCAACCCGGCAGGAGTGAACCGCTTGCCGCCCCGGCATGGCGGCAGCCTATCCGCCGGATGAACGTTACGACAGCACTGTTGTCGCGCCCAACTTCGTTGTTTTGCAGCAGGGTTCAATCCCCACATAGGCCAGCATGGGCCCGGCGGAGCTAACCACCGGGCCCGTGCTGGCCGACAAGACGGGGTTACTCCACGACTTCGAAGGTCAGCGTCTCGGTGAACTCCCGTCCGTGGACGTCGGTGGCGACGACCGCGGCGGTGTGCTTGCCGACGGCGAGGTCGGCGGGCAGCTCAAGCCGCCAGAGGTGCATGGAGCGGTCGGCCAGGCCACCGCCGTGGACGAACTGCTCCTGGATGGCCGCCGGGTCTGACCATTCGGCGCCGATCAGCGGGGTTTCGCCCTGCAGTCGCTGGGTGCGGACGGCCGAGGTGGCGTCGCCGCCGTCCAGCGTGACCTTGACGGTGGATCCGGTGCTGCCCATCCAGAAGTTGGTGGTCAGCCAGGTCTGGCCGGACAGATCTTCGCGCGAGACCTGCAGCGGATTCTCGAGAGCGGGAGCCGTGCCGCGGGGCTTGGCGACGTTCTCGGCGTACCAGGTGCGGTAGGCCGGGGAGTTCAGGCCCAGCGCCATCTGCTCGCTTTCGTCGCCGCCGCGGATGGTGAAGCGCTCCTTGACCTCGGTGTTCTTGATGTCCAGAGTCAGGACGCCGGGAGGGGTGCCGTCACGCTGCACCGAGGTGGGGTAGCCCTCTTCAAGGACGCGCCCGCCGTACCAATGGCCGGAAACTGCCGGGACGGTCAGGTGCGTGAACGGCAGGCCCGCGTCGCCGACCTCGTCGCGCCAGCCGGCCATGAGATCGCCTTCGCGCAGGTTCTCGGACATGTGGGTGTGCCCGCCGAGGGAAACGACTTCGCGGCCCTCAAGGATTTCGTAGACCTCCTCCAGCTGCTTCATCGTGTGGGAATCGCTGTAGAAGAACTCAAGCAGCGGGCTGTGGCCGGCCAGCACGATCACCCGGTCCTGGGGCACCTTGGCGATGTCGGCGCGGAGCCACTCGAGCTGGCGCTCGCCGAGGGAGTACGTGTAGTTGCTCTTCTTGGCGGGAATCGTCGTCGGATATTCAATGTTGCTCAGGGCGACGACGTGGGCCTTGCCGGCGTCGTACGAGTAGTACTCCGGGCCGAACTGGCTGCGGTAGGTGTCGAATTCGTGCTCGCCGTCGAGGGCGTCGAAGTCGAGGTCATGGTTGCCGGGGAGGAAACGGGCCGGCCCGTTGAGCATGGCTGTCAGTTCCCGGGTCTGCTCGAAAAGGGACAGGTCGTCGCCCACAATGTCACCGATGAACAGGGCGCCGCAGCCGGCATAGTCGGTGCGGGCGGCCAAGTCGGTGAAGACGCCGTTGCGGGCGAACTCAACCTCTTTCTGGTTGTAAGTCTGGACGTCGGCGCCGATGGCGCAATGCTGCTCCGGCGACTGGGTGAGCTGGCTCTTGGCCAGCGGGAAGTTCACCTCGTCAGGCAGCGCTCCGGTCGGGGCGATGCCGCCGTACTTCAGCTCCGGCGAGCCTTCGGGCAAGTGGTTGTAAAAGAACTGGGCAACGTTGTCCTCGTCCACCGGCACCTGGTAGCCGCGCGGCTGGGTGACGAAGACGGTCATGTTGTCGAAGGCCGGCAGCTGGTAGCGGCCGTGGCTGTCCGTCTTAACGACGTCGCGGCCGTTGGAGACGGTGACGCCGCGCAGGCCGGGCTCGTTGACGTCCTGCTTGGAGTTCTTGTTCTTGTCATTAAAGACGGTGCCATCGAGGGTCTGCTCGTCTGCATCCGGACCATCAACGACGTCGACTCCTCCTCGGTAGGCGGAGGTGGCCCAGTCGTTTTCGGCCGGGGCGGGGCCGGGCGCAGCGGTGGCAGCGGGACCAACCATGGTGCCGGCGGCCAGCAGAGCCAGGGCGCCGACGGTCAGGCGCAGCGGCCGGGCCAGCCGGGTTGCTTGTGGAGTGGGGGACGGGTGCATGAAACGGACCTCCGGTCGAGTGAGCGCCGGCCGTTCAGAAGTGGCCGGCATCGCCTACTGTTGCCCATGCCAGTGAACGGGCAATGACGGGGGAGCGCTGTCAGCGCCGCCTGCCGGTAACTCGGCTTCGCCGGGAGTTAACAGTTTCGGTGCCACGGTCCTGCCGTCGAGAACTAGCGGGGCGCCATGGCGCCTCAGGAAGGTTGGCGGCATGCCAATTCACAGAGCTGTAGCGCCGAAATGCCGGGGACATGTGATTGGCCTAAACGGGGCGGAAGCGTCGGCCTCGATAAGAAAATGGTCTTGTCTGGATCGCCGTCGTCGTACTTCTGTTGGTGAAGCGGAGGCGGCGCGCCCGGCGAAATCAGACGGCGGCGGACGACGGCGGTGCTCCGGTTGGGCGGGAAAGTCCGGTCGAGCGGCAAAAGGCTTTTCCCCGGCCCTCACTGTCCGGACCTACCGACGAGCCCTGCAGTTCCGGCGCGCGGAGAGGCGACGCACACCGACGGTGATCGTTTCGTCGGCACCGCAACGTCCTCGGCCATCGGAGTGAACACAGCGAGACCGCCCGTTCCCCCAGGCCGAGCCGGGGGATCCCGGCCAGGCGTCACCCGCTGCGGGCGATGGCCCCAAGGTGCGCGCGGAGGATAATGGTGCGCGATGACCACGGTCCAGCATAGTTCCGCTCGGCGGCGCGGGCAGCGCCTGTGGGTGCTGCTGCGTCCGGCCCTGACCGGCGTCGCCCTGCTCGTGGTTTACTACACGATGCCGCTTAACCGGGATGGCTCCCTTCCAGCGCTTTTGGTTGGCCTCGGCGCGTTGGGTGCGCTGGTCGCCTGGCAGATCAGGGCTGTGACGATGTCGCCGTCGCCGCGGCTGCGTGCCATCGAGGCGTTGGCCACGTCGATCCCGCTGTACATTGTCCTGTTCGCAGTCTCGTACGTCACTACGTCCTTTTGGGACTCGGGCGCTTTCACGGAACGGCTGGACCGGACCGACGCTTTGTACTTCACCATCACCACGCTGGCCACGGTGGGATTTGGTGATATCACTCCGGTATCTCAGGCCGCACGAATAGCAGTCACCGTGCAGATGGTTTCCGGGCTGGTGCTGCTTGGGCTGGTGATCAAGGCGTTCCTGAGCGCCGTGGAAGTCGGCCTCCGGAAGGCCGAGGGAAGCCGTGCCGGTCAGGCCGAGGCCGACGCGCCCGGCCACGACGACGGCGGCGCCGCCGGACCTGATAGGGATGCATCCGGTCGCCGCGACGGTGCCGGCAGCGACCCCGCCGGCGGGTAAGCAGATGCAGCTCAGCTCACCAAGTCATTGCTTTTCACGGCTCATGGCCTAGCAAAGGGCGATGAGTGGCCTCGGCTCCCATCGTCCTCCGGCAGGGCGGTGTCCCGAGTGCGGCAAGTTACCGGTTGGCACCGGGATTCGCTGGTGCTGCGCCCGGCGTGCTTCCGTTCGTCGTGCTCGGCTGCTCAAGCTTGAGCGCCCGCGCCTTGACGTGTTCGAACTCTTGCTGGTTGATTGCGCCGGAGTCCAGCAGTTCCTTGGCTTTGGCTATCTCCGCAGTCGGACTCGCGCCAGCCACCCCGCGGATGTACGCGTCGGTATCCATGCGCATCGCTTGCGACGCTTCGTGACTGCGCTCGGCCATTCCCCTGCCGCGCGCGATCAGGTAGATCAACGACGTCAGGAAGGGCAGGAAAAGCAGGAAGATCAGCCATACTGCCTTCAGCCACCCGTTTATCGACCTGTCGCGGAACAGGTCAGTGATGATTCCGAACAGCACGAAGAGGTAGGCGATGAAAGCGAACGCCCAAAAGAACCACCAGATGGTGTCCCATAACGATTCCCCGAAGTTCACGGCATCCACCTCCGATTTCCCGGCACCGCCGCACCGGATAGCCTCAAGCCCTTCCAGAACGTGGGCGCAGTCTACAACCTTGCCGGGCAGAGCCGTCAAGACCTCGGAATGCGGGAGCCGCAGCAGCCGCGGGAGCATCAGCGGCTGCCGTTGCATTTTCCGCCCCTCCGGAGGCTGTACGCAGCGTCAGCCCAGTGGCTTGTCGCAGAAAGCAGGGCTATTCCCGTTAGTGTGGGTGGGTGGAAGCCCAGATTCTTGCGACCGTTGTGTGCGGTCTGCTCATAGCCGTCGGCATTGCCGGCATCGTCGTGCCCGTTTTGCCTGGCACCATCACCATCGGCATCAGCCTGCTGGTCTGGGCCATCGCCCTGCAGAATATGGTGGGCTGGGTGGTCTTCGCCATCGGCATGGTGTTTGTGGCGGCCGGCATGCTGGCCAGTCTGGTGCTGACCGGCCGCCGGCTGAGGCAGCGGCAGGTGCCCAACTGGTCCGTCCTGGTCGCCGTGCTGACGGGCGTGGTCGGGATGTTCGTGATTCCCGTGGTGGGGCTGTTCATCGGGTTTGCGGCCGGCCTGCTGCTTAGTGAATATGCCCGACGGCGGCACTTCGGCCAGGCGGTCGGGGCCAGTTGGGCGGCGCTCAAGGCCGTGGGCCTCGGCATGCTGGTGGAGCTGGGCTGCGCATTCGCGGCCGGCGCGGTCTGGGTGGTCGGCGTCCTGGTGCAGTTCGTCTAGAAATCAGTCCTGCTTGAGCAGCCCGGTGGTCCGGTAGGGGATCACTTCGCGCAGGAACATCTGCGTGGACGTGCGGGTGATGCCGGGGCAGAACCGGATCTCCTCGCTCACCCGGTACAGGTCGTCCGGGCTGTGCGCCACCACGCGGATCAGCAGGTCGGTGTCGCCGGCCGGGGCATGGCACTCGAGTACTTCCGGAATCTTTCGGAGGGCTTCCACCGCATCATTGAGCTTGCTCTGGTCCAGTTCAGCGCTGACCAAGGCCATGACGCCGCGGTCCAGCGCCTCGGGCAGTACCCGGGCCGAGTGGGTACGAAGACATCCCGAGGCTGCGAGGCGTTCCAGTCTGGAGTGCACGGTCCCGCGTGCCAGGCCGAGCCGCTGCGCCAACATCATCACCGGGACCCGCGGATCCTCGTCCAGCGCTAGCAGGATCCGCCGGTCGGTGGCATCTAGTTGCTGCAAATTGACCACTTCCTGTCGATCGTCTGGCGGTTGCTTGAACAGTCTGATCAAGTATAGAGTCGCCACTTGCACGAATTGTAGGCATGATGATGGACTGTTCATCAGATCGGGCGAAGCCACAAGCCGCAGCCCGCTGAGGTGCACAGTCCAAGCTCACGACGCCGGGCAGTGTTTGCGGGCCCGCAAAGCCCGGACCTTGTTGTTCACACAGCCGAAGACCCCTGCCAGTCCGGATTCCGGGCAGTCAGGGGTCTCGCTGTTGGTGGGATCAAACGGTGTTTGTTGCCGAGCGGGATGAGTGCAGGCTCAAGCGGCGTTCGCAGGAGTGCTGCCATTGAGCGGGGGAGTGTTCTGCTTCTCGCGTGGCTGGAAGAACCGCTTGTAACCGAGGAACAGTACGATGGCCAGGCCAACGGTCACCACGATGAATGAGAGCGTGGTGTTCCCGGACATGAAGCTGCGCGTGATGCTGTAGATCAGAGTGAACAGGCTGCCAAGCATGACGCCGTTGGCCAACACCCGGTTGCGCCTCTCGACCACCAGGCTCAGACCGAGTAGGACAACCGCGCTGATCAACGCCGCAATGGTGACGTTGCGGTTGTAGATATCCGATGCTTCCTTGTACTCGCGGAAGGCCGCTTCTTGCTGAATCTGCAACTCCCGCTGCTTAGCCAGCTCCTCATCCGTGGGATTGCTCTTTTCGATAATCATCTCCACCGGGTACTCCGGCACCTCCGGCGGGGCATAAAACGTGCGGATGCCGAGCCCTACGAAGAGCGCGATGATGACCCCCAAGAAGACCGTATAGACGGCCTTGAGAACTTTGTTGTCCATGGCCAGAGTCTATGGCGCGGTTTCGACTTGCCTGGCGGACGCCAGTGGGCGCTGCGCATTCGTTATCAGAACGGGTGAAGTGGGCGGGGACATTGGTTGTGCTGGGCGCCACGGCAGGGTGTCTGAGGCGCAACACTGCATCCTGTCAGCTTGGCGATCGGAGCCCCGCAGTCTTATGATCAAACGCAGTGGCACGGGGCTTTAGCTCAGTTGGTAGAGCGTTTCGTTCGCAATGAAAAGGTCAGGGGTTCGATTCCCCTAAGCTCCACTACACGAAGGGCCCCTACTTCCTTGTAAACAAAGAGAAGTCGGGGCCATATGTTTCACCGGCGGCGCCGACGGCCTGGCCGAGTGCGCGGCCCTTGGCCTTCTCCGGCCGGCATCAAACTGCCGATTCAGCAGGTTCGGCGCAACGATGCCCTGCTCGCCCTGGTTAGAGTTGTAGCGCTTCTTCTTCCGTCGGACCTTGCAGACCAGCCGCAGCGAACGCAGCATTCGCCTGACAGCCGTCGCAGATCCGGTTAGGACAGCCAGCGCCACCAGCGTGACTGCTCCGGTTCCGGCGTCAGTTCCGGCTCCGGCTCCTCGCCCAAAGCCAGCGCGGCCTCGACGATGTCGTCCGCAGTGAGCGTCATGACGGCCTCACGATCGAGCGCCTCGAGACTTTGTTCCTCGTCGAGCGACAGCCGCAGCGCCTGGCGGTTGAGCGCCTGCTCGAACAGGGTGCGGGCGAACCGTGCATTGCCGGAGTCTTCGCCCGCGTGGAGCCCGGTGAAGATGCGGCGCAGCATCTGGTCCGCACCCGGCTCCAGCGTGTACTCGTGCTGGGCCAGCATCTGATGGAAGATCGTCTGGAGTTCGTCGACGGAGTAGTCGGGGAACGTGATCTCGCGGGCGAACCGGGAGCGCAGTCCGGGGTTCGAGAGCAGGAAGGACTCCATCAGCCGCGGGTACCCGGCCACGATCACGACCAGGCGGTGGCGGTGGTCCTCCATCCGCTTGAGCAGGACCTCGATCGCCTCGGGGCCGAAGTCCGCCCGGCCGTCCTCTGGGGCCAGCGCGTAGGCCTCGTCGATGAACAAGACGCCGTCCAGCGCACGCCGGATCACCCTGTCCGTCTTGATGGCGGTCGCGCCGACGTACTGCCCCACCAGGCCCGAACGGTCGACCTCGACCAGATGGCCTTTCTGCAGCAGACCGACCGCGCGGTACATCTCGGCCAGGAGCCGCGCCACGGTGGTCTTGCCCGTGCCCGGGTTTCCGAGGAACACCAGATGCTGTGATGTGGCCACCTCCGGCAGGCCGTGCATCTTACGGCGGGCCTGGACCTGGAGCAGTGCGACGAGGGCCCGTACCTGTTCCTTCACGGTCTCCAGTCCGACCAACGCGTCGAGCTCGGCCTGCACCTCGGACAGCGGCCGGGCCGGCCCGGGCCTCGCACCAATGAGATCGCCGACCAGGTCGACGCGCTCCGAACCGTGCAGCTTAAGCTGATCGGCCAGATGGCCGATGGTTTCGCGCAGGTCGT
Source organism: Arthrobacter sp. B0316-1-20 (assembly GCF_059091865.1). Taxonomy (NCBI): domain Bacteria; kingdom Bacillati; phylum Actinomycetota; class Actinomycetes; order Micrococcales; family Micrococcaceae; genus Arthrobacter; species Arthrobacter sp. B0316-1-20. The sequence goes on from NZ_JBNHHC010000010.1 coordinate 160,660, forward strand.
CGAGCGGGTTGCGGCTGGCAGCCATGCACCCACTGTAGTACTCGATTCCCGACCGGGGTGGGGCTGGCTTCAACGTATCAACCCCTTTTGGCCGCAGTGTTCACAGGGTAAGGCAGTCTCCGGTGGATAACGCGGGCACTGGCCGTGCTTTCGGTGCTGTGGAGATCGAGGCCGACGTTTTATGAGCCGGTCCTTGCACGCTCCCGCCTTGACGGAAGGGCCCGGGCGTTGTGGACTGGGCGGACGCGGGAGCCGCTGGGGCGCGGCTGCCAATGACGGAAGGCCGAAACATGGACAAGCACCATCAGGTAGTGGTTGTCGGCGGCGGCAATGCGGGAATTTCGCTGGCAGCGCGGCTTCGCCGGTGGAAGGTTGAGGACATCGCAATCATCGAGCCTCGGGACCAGCACTACTTCCAGCCGCTGTTCTCCCACATAGGAGCCGGGGCTGCACGAATGGCCGAAGCAGTCCGCTCGCAAGCGGATGTCATGCCGCAGGGGGTTGACTGGATCCGCGGGGAGGCGGCCGACGTGCGGCCGGAGGAGAACGTCGTCGTCCTGGCCGGAGGCGACCGCGTTGGTTACGCGCACTTGGTGGTCTGCCCGGGCCTGCAGTTGGACTGGGACGCCGTTCCCGGGCTGCCGGAGGCCGTAGCCTCGCCGCATGGCTCGTCCAATTACGACGCCGCGCTGGCCCCCAAGACCTGGGACCTGGTGCGAGGGCTGCGCGGCGGCACCGCCGTATTCACCGAGCCGCCCGGGCCCGCAAAGTGCGCAGGTGCCGCCCAAAAAATTGCCTACATGGCCTGCGACTACTGGCGGGAACAGGGCGTGCTTCAGGACATTGACGTGCACTTGGTGGTGCCCACACCTACCGTCTTCGGGATGCCGGAGGTGGACCGGGAGCTGGAGCGCAAGATCAGCGAGTACGGGATCAGGCTGTGGACCTCCACCACCGTAGCCTCGGTCAATCCTGAGGCACAGACACTGGTGCTGCACGGCTCCTCGGGGGATCGGGAGGTTCGCTACGACCTGCTGCACGCAGTTCCGCCGCAGTCGGCGCCGGACTGGTTGAAGGCCACTGCACTGCCGGCGAGCGGAAGCAGCGGCGGCTTTGTGGAGGTGGATCCAGAGATTCTGCGCCACCCGCGATTTCCCAATGTCTGGTCCCTCGGCGATGCTGCCGGAACACGCAACTCCAAGTCCGGCGGGGCGCTCCGCAAGCAGGCCACGGTACTGGCGAAGAATCTCACCGCTGTTCTGGCCGGGCGCTCGCCGGAAGCCCGTTACAACGGCTACTCAGTCTGCCCGTTCACGCTGAGCCGCCGCACCGCGTTCTTTGCTGAGTTCGACGACCAATACCGCCCCCAACCGAGCTACCCGTTCCTCAGGATGGCCAAGGAACGGCGCTGGCAGTGGGTGATGGACCGGCGCATCTTCCCGCAGATCTACTGGCACCTGATCCTGAAGGGCCGGGCCTGAATGTCGCGCCGCTACTGATTAGTGGCACCTGCTTGTTCCGCCGCCCGGCAAAGCTGTTCCTGCTGTTCCTCCGGCGACAACTTATTCCAGGTCTCGGCCTGAGCCCTGATCATGGTTTCGGACATGCCCCTCGCGCGCATCTCTGCGGGTGACACCACAACGCTGTTCTCCGGACCAATCATGTTGCGCTGGTCCAGATCGGCATCAGGGCCATCGGCATAGCTGGGTGAGCATGCGGCGAACCCTGCATTCACTTCCTCGTCGGTACCTGCCGCTGGTGCCGTATCCGTAATTGGCGGTGAGGGATGGGAAGCCCAAGGCTCTATCGTGGACTCGCCTAAAAGCGACCCTGTGCCCACAGAAATCCCTACCGCCAACAGCAAAACAGTGGTGAGTCCAACCGATAACCTTTTCAAGCAGAACCCCCATGCTTCAGGCCCCTGCTGAATGAGCGGGGCGACTATTATCCTCGTCAGACTACGGCACTGCACCATACGGAGCTTCCGGCGCATGCGCTTCGTCAGCCCCCGGATGCGAGAATGACGGCTGAATCTGTCAGGTCTATAACTTGCCAGCTATCGCTACCGTTTCCCGAGCATCGAACGAATTCCAGAGATTTATACTTCAGCCGCTTTGTCTTTTCGCAACGACTGTTGTTTAAGGATTTAGCCGTGACATTGCGGCCGCCCATGGCTGTTTCCCTGCCGAATCCTAGGCGCTGATTCCGAACGCTTAAGCAGGTCAGGTCCGGGGACCGGTGACGATTTCCAGAGATTCCCTTACGCATGCGCGCCCACGGCCGATTGCAATCCGTGACACCCGTGCCCGCATTCCCGCGGTCGGATGCATGACGAACGGATTCAGTTTGATGAAGTCCCTCCTCCGCGCACTCCTCGGAGCTGCCCTTGGAACGTCCCTGATCGCATCAGCACTGGTTGTCAGCATCCCGGCCCAGGGCGCGGTCCCGTACAGCGCGACCTACCAGACCTATACCGCGCCCAACGGAGTCAGCAGCAAATACCACGTTTACGCCAGCGGTATCGATACAAAGAAGCCCGTCGGCGTGCTGTTCGTCTTCCACGGCGACTACTCCCAGCCGAAGCAGTCCTACGTCCACCACCCCAATAGCTCCCTCATGAAGAAGATGGCGGCTGAGGCCGTCAAGAAGAACATGATCATGGTCCCCGTCATCACCCCCGACAAGAAGGGCGGCATCACCTGGTGGGAGGACGCCGACCGTAACGGGGACTGGTTCCGCTCATTGGCAACGAGTTTGATCGCGACATACAAACTCGATTCCCGCCGCATCTGGTTCCACGGCTACTCCGGCGGCGCCGAGTTCATCACCTACGAGCTCCTCGCGGACCGCCAGGAATGGATCAAGGGCGGCGGCGCCACCATCGTCGGCGGCGGGGGATACGACGGCATGCAGACAGCACCCTCCGCAGCCGTAAAGAAAATGAAGCTGCATTGGATCAGCGGCAGCCGCGATGGAAAGGGTGGCACCAGTCTGAAAACCTGGTCTGCACTGGACACCGCCAAGCGCGCGGAGAAAAAATACAAGGCCCTCGGGTTCACCAGCACCAAGATGACCGTCCTTCCGGGCGTCACGCATTACACCTACGACATGCCAAAACTTCTGGCCAACGACCTGAAAGCGATGCCGGCCGCCATCGCGCCTCCCAAGGCCAATTCCGGCGATGTCGTTGCTGTGGACTCCGCCGGCAAACTGTATATCTATCCGTCCGCCAGGGGCAGGGACCTGAACAAACGCCGCTACGTTTCCGCGGGCTGGGGAACATCCCTGACCGTGGAGATCGCCGACTGGAACGCCGACGGCATCCAAGACCTGATCGCCAACTGGAAGGACGGGCGGCTGACCGTCGACTACGGACTGAAGAACGGCGGCTTCAAACGGTCCATTCTGGGCACCAGCGGTTGGCAGCGCAACACCATCGTCGTCGCCCAATGGAGAAGCGCCGACAAGTTCCCTGGCATCATTGCCAAGAACCGCGACGGCAAGCTCTACTCGTACCGCAATAAGGACGGAGCAAAGCCCGCGGCGCGGAAACTGCTCAGCTCGGGCAACTGGAAGAGCTCGGAGCTGATGGCCATGGACTTCGACGGCGACACCAAGATGGACCTGGTCGCCCGCAATGCTGCCGGGCAGCTGAAGCTTTACCGGTCCAACGGCAAAGGCCAGCTCATTAAGGAGACCCGCAAGGTAGTCGGCGGTCCAAGCTGGAAGGCCATGACGCACCTGTCCGCGGCCGAAGGGCATCTGGCCGCGGGACAACCCGGCATCCTGGCCCGCGACAAGAAGGGCAACCTGCACTTCTACCCGGTCTCCTCAAAGAAGATCCAGAAGCGCGTCACCGTCGGGATCGGTGGCTGGAACGGCCTGAAGCTCGGCTCGTAGTCCTCCTAAAATAGCGCGGCGCGAGCCTCTCCCGGCCCGCGCTCGGGCTGGCGAGCGCTGGTGTGGGCGGCACAACGGTGTGTCCGCCAGCTCCGGGGCACGAACTTGCCGTACACATGAAGGGATATGAAACGCATCCGCCTTGCCCTCGCCGGCGTGCTGCTGGCCGGACTGACTGCCTGCAGCACCCCGGTCCTTGAAGCACCCGTTGTCACCGAACCACCCGTTGTTACTGAATCGCCCTCGGGCTCCGCATCGCCGGGCGCACCGGAGGCCAGTGTCCAAGAGAAGTCCGAGGCACCCGAGCCACAAGCTGAACAGGGACCCGCTGCCGGCACAGCGCTGGAGCAGCTGGCCACCATTGAGGTGAAGGGCCGGGCGCCCAAGACCGGGTATTCCCGGGAACAGTTCGGCAAGGGCTGGAAGGATCCTGACCGCAACGGTTGCGATGCGCGCAACGACATTCTTCAACGCGACCTGGACAACGCCGTGCTCAAGGCAGGCGGCTGCGTGGTGACCTCCGGGGTGCTGGCTGATCCCTTCACCGCGGCGACCATCGACTTCGTCCGCGGCAACACCACCAGCGGCGCGGTGCAGATCGACCACGTCGTCGCCCTCTCGGATGGATGGCAGAAGGGTGCGCAGCGGCTGGCTCCGAACCAGCGTGAAGCGTTCGCCAACGACCCGCTGAACCTGCTGGCCGTCGACGGGCCCACAAACGCGGCCAAGTCCGATAGCGACGCAGCCACTTGGCTGCCGCCCAACAAAGCGTTCCGCTGCGAGTATGTGGCACTGCAGACCGCGGTGAAAGCCAAGTACGGGCTGTGGATGACCAAAGCGGAGCGGGCGGCGATCAAGAACGTCCTCAGCACGTCGTGCCCGGACCAGCCTGTCCCGGCCGATGGGGGAGTGGCTATGCCGGTCGCCGCAACTCCGGCCCCCGCACCAAAGCCTCAGCCCGCCAGGGTCAAGGAGGCTCCTGCGCCGGCTCGGTCCGGCAGCAATGTTTTCTACGCGAACTGCACCGCCGTGAAGGAGGCCGGTGCGGCACCCATCAGGGCTGGTGATCCCGGCTGGGACACCAAATTCGACCGCGACGGCGACGGGATCGGCTGCGAGTCCTGACGGAGCGGATCTTGAGCTCCGCTCCGCTATTACGTCTCACCCACGCCGCTAGATCCCTGGCACGTGCCCAGGAGATGCATGGGCTGGGCGCTACACGTTTCCACATGGCCAGCATGAATTGACGATGGCGGGCCAGGAACTTTCCGGTCAGGGTTTCTTGCCGGCCAGGATGTTCTTTGCGGCCGTTCCGCGCGCTCCCTTGCAGTCCTGGGTGTACCAGTTGACCGCTGCGGTCGGGTCGGCGCCCATCCGGTAGGCCATGCAATCGGCGACCATCTCGACCCCGTTGTCGGTTTTGAAGATCTTGTTCAACCGGCTGTCCATCGCCTCAAGGCCGTTGCCGTAGAGGCGGAAGGTGATGATGTGCGCGCACTCATGCAGCGCGATCGCCTTGTGCTGGCTGCCTTGGTACCCAAGTGCCATTTCAATCCGAAGCGAACCGGAGTGGGCGGTGCTGGCCGACCCTCCCTTCTTCACGGTAATGATCTGGTTGGGGCAGTACTTCTTCATGTAGTCATAGGACAGCTTGCGGTACCCGGTGTAGCCACGCGGGTTTTCGTGCCGTACGGTGCCGGTTTTGGAGGTCCAGCCTTTTTCGTACGCGGAGGCATTCACCAGAATCCGATATTTCCGCGTCACGTTGGACTTTGTCTTCGGGGTTTTCGCAATGGCCAGGGGCGGGGTTCCGCTGGTCTTCTTCTTCCAAACCAGCTTCTGCACGGTGACCCATTTACCGTTACTGCGCATTTGCAGGGCCCCGGTCCGGGCGGATCTGCCGGTCCAGACGTAGACGCCGTGCCGGGCTTGGTCGCCCGCCGCTACCTTGCCTTCGGCCTCCGCAAACGGCCTCGTGTAGTTCGAGTAGCGGTGGCTGATGGCTGAGCGGTCACGCTTCCAGACGACCTTCTGGGCCGGACTCGCGGAGCGGGTTCTGCTGCCCTCGGTCGCCGCGATGCGCACCTGTACGGTGCCCTCCTTGGCCATCTTGTAGCCGAGCGTTGTTTTGCCTAGCTTGCCCGGTGCCTTGGAGTCCACCGTCTTCCAACTGGTGCCGCTCTTCAGCTGCAAGGCGATCCGGTACCCGGAGGAGCTCGGATCATGCCAGACCGTGAACTTCTTGGACGGCTCCCAGGGGTAGCTGTCCAGCGAAGATCCGTGGAGGGCGGGCGCCTGATAGGCCGGGCCGGCCGTAATCGTCACAGGGGCCGCGGCGACAGCCGGCGGTCCGGCGAAGACCATGATGCCGACCGCAGCGGCGGCCGATGCTAGGGCGACAATCAGACGTGCGGACAAAGCCTCTACTTCCGGATACTGACGAGGAAAGGTGCGTAGAGGCATCCGGACGTGGCAGGCTACGACTCCTCGCACTCGGATTCTAACGGGCAAAAGGGGATCTATGGCGCAACACAGGGGCTGAACTTGTCGGCGGCGGAAAGCTCGATCGGATCGCGCAGGCTTCGCCCATCGCGAGCCGCGTGACCACGGGGATTTCCATTGCCTGCAGACCGGAACGGCAGCACCTCAACCTGCCGGTGGACGAGTTAGCCGGGCAGCCCGAAAAGGGCCGCCAACCGGCGGTCGGTGTCGGTCAGGGCGGCGGTGTCGAAGGTGTTGGTGGTGACCATGAGTTCGTCGGCGCCGGTCGCCTCGAGCAGCAGGCCGAGCCGCTGAGCCACCTGGTCCGCGGTGCCGTGCACTGCAGCAGCCAGGGTCTCCTCCACGAGCACCTGCTGCCGTGCCGTCATCGCTAAGGCCCGGATGGCTTCCACTGGCGCCAGCGGCGGAAACTCCCCACGGGTGCGGGATTGCGCCATCGCCCACGCCTCGGGCAGCAGCAGTTCCCGCGCGGCTTCGGCTGAATCCGCCACGGCCACGTTCGCCGACGCGATCACGTACGGCTCGGCGTAATAGGCGGAGGGCCGGAAGTTCTTCCGGTACCGCGCCAGCACGCCGCGGGCCAATTCCGGCTTGCGCCCGGTGAAGGCCGGACCACCAACAACAACGGCGAGGCCCGCCTTCGCAGCGATTTCCGCGCCTTTGCCGGTGGCCAGCACAAAAGGCGGCGTTGCACCGCCGTCGTACGGGCGGGCAGTAATGGCAGCGGTCCCGCCCAAGTAGGACAGCAGCTCGGCCAGGTCCTCCGCGAAGCGGTCCGCCGCGTCCTTGTCCTGCCGCAGCGCGGACCGCACCGCCGGTGTGAAGCCCACCGAGCGGCCGACTCCGAGATCGATCCGGCCGGGAAAGAGCGCCTGCAGGGTGGCGGCTTGTTCGGCCACCACCAGGGGCTGGTGGTTGGGCAGCATCACCCCGCCGGAGCCGACACGGATTCGTTTGGTCTGCGCGGCCACCGCGGCCATCAGCACCGTCGGTGCGGAACCGGCGATTCCCGGCACGCCGTGGTGCTCGGCCACCCAGAACCGGTGGTAGCCCAGCCGCTCGGCCTGCTGCGCGCGCCGGACGGTGGCGGCCAGCGCGTCCGAGGCCGAGCTGCCTTCGCGGGCATTGGCGCGGTCCAGGATGGAGACAGGAAGGTTGGCGAGCTGCATGCCAGTCACAAGATGGCCAGCCGGCGGCTATTGCGTCGACCGAAATTCACGACGCCGATGACGCTCCGGCCGGAAGCAGCGAGGCGGCCGCCAGATCGGTGAGGACGGTGACGTCGGGATGCAATTGCAGGACGGAGGCCGGGCAGTCCGGGTGGATGGGGCCGGTCAGTGCATCGCGGAGCGCTTCGGCTTTGTCCCGGCCCTGCACCAGCAGCAGCAGCCGCTTGGCGGCGAGGATGGTACCGAGGCCTTGCGTGATGCAGCGGGTAGGGACGTCGTCCAGGCAGTCGAAGAAGCGCGCGTTGGCTTGCCGCGTGCGGTGCGTCAGCACCTCCACCCGAGTGCGTGAATCCAAGGCTGAACCGGGCTCGTTGAACGCCAGATGGCCGTTGTGGCCTATGCCCAGAATCTGCAGGTCGATGCCGCCGGCGGCAGCGATGGCCGCCTCGTAGTCCGCGGCCGCCTGATCCACATCCGGCCGGCCAGCGTCCGGCAGCAGAACCCTCGCGGGGTCGAGGCCCAAAGGGGTGATGACTTCGCGCTCGATCACCGCGGCGTAACTCTCGGGGTGGCCGGCCGGAAGCCCGATGTATTCGTCCAAGGCGAACCAGCTGACGGCGGCCAGGTTCAGCCGGCGGCGTGCCAAAGATTGGTACAGCGGCAGGGGGGAGGATCCGGTGGCCAGGCCAATGACGGCTTCGGGCACTTCATCAACGAGTCCGGCGACCAGGTCTGCGGCCACCGTCCCGATGCCCGCGGCGCTGTGGTGTGAAACGTGCAGCTTGCGTTGCTCATCGACGGTGGCGCTCATCGGGGCCACCTCAGTTTCGCGAGGCCGGTACGGAGCGGACGTGGTGCAACGGCCGAGGTCTGCGGCGGGGGCAGGTCAAGCTTCATGGCAGTTCCTTCATCGGTACTGGTCGCATCTGCAGGAGGCGGTGTATCCGCTGGCATAACAGAAACAGGTTACAGAAAGGTTATCGAATGGCGACGGCCGGGCACTTCGATCAGCACCCGATCATGCGCTCAGCGAATTCGGTCAGGCCGCCAGCTGCCGCTGGTCAGGTCACCACGTCGAAGGCTGCGTGAGCGGACAGCGTCCCGTTCGCCTGCACCTGGACCAAGTGCCGGCCGGCGTAATGCACACGGGTGGTCATCTGCCGGAAGCCGTGCGCTTTGCGGAACCGGCGCATCTCGCCCGGCGCCAGGTCGGCCACCGCCAGCTTGAATACCTTCGGGGCCAGCGCCCCGTTGGCCTTGACGTAGTGCACCACGTAGTCCACCGCAACGCGTGCGGGCACCGCCGCTTCGTTGCGGAGTTCGACGGCGAAGCCCAGTTCCCCGGGCAGGCGGACAATGCTCTGGTCGAGTTGCGGAGCGGATACCGCCACGGCTCCAGAGGTAAAACCGAGCGTAGCGAGGGCGCCGGGGTCCGCCTTCTTCACCAGGGTGCGCAGCCCGTGCCGGACTACCCAGGCCGAGCGCTCGTCCGGCGTCGTGCTCCAGCGTTCGGCGGTGGCCACCGCTTCGGCCGGGGCGTGCCGCGATATGTCGTTCAGGTGGTTGGCCACCGAGCGCCGGACGGTATCGCTGTCGTCCCGATACAGTTCGTCGAGGAGCGGCAGCGTCGCCGTCGGACGGGCGATGATGCCGGGCACCCGGGCGGCCCAAGGCAGATACGGCCGGGTGCCTTCGCTGGCCAGCCGCCGGACGTGCTCGTCCGGGTGCGCTGTCCAGGTGTGGATCGCTCCCAAGGCCCGATCCAAATCCGGAATGAGCAGCCGCCGGATGGCGAACTCGCTGCTCATCCGCGGCGTCAGTTCCGCGAGCAGCGCCAATGCGTCATCGAAGGTACGCCGGCTTCCATCTCGGAGCGCCAGGGTGACCGCGGCCTCGCCGACCGGCCACAGGAGCCACCCGGTGAAGCCGTCATCGGCGAGGGCGGTGCGGAAAACCCCGGCAGCCCGGCCGTAGTCCGCATCCAGATCGTCGATCAGCGCGGCGGCGAGCAGGCCGGCCCGGGCCCGCAGGGCCAGTGGTTCCAGCCGGCCGCCGGCTTCCCCGAGGGCCGGCCAGGCAGATTGGTCGGCGGCCACCTCCAGCGAAGTGCGCAGTTGCGCAACCTCGGACGGACCCAGCAGGTCGTTCATGATTCCCACTGCGGTCCTCCGGGTTGGCTCAGCGATGTTGTCACAACCCAGCCTATGGCTCACCGGCAGCGTCACCCGGCCTCAGCCCGCCGGTACGGCAGGCATAGGACCGTGGCTGTCCTGAATTCGACCCAAGGGGTGTCCCGGGCCACTGTGCGGGCACTAGAGTCACCTGACATGGACATCATCTTGGTACCTGGATTCTGGTTGGACGCGTCGTCATGGTCGGAGGTGACACCGCCGCTGGTTGCCGCGGGCCACCGGGTCTACCCTCTGACGCTGCCCGGGCTGGAGTCCGTGGACGCCCCGCGGGCGGGCATCGGCCTGCGGGACCACATTGACGCGACGCTGAAGGCAGTGGACGAGCTGGGCGGGCCGGTGATCCTCGTGGGGCACTCCGGCGGCGGCGCCATCATCCACGGCGTGGTGGACCAGCGCCCGGACCGCATTCTGCGCGCCATCTATGTGGACAGCGGCCCGTTAGGCGAAGGCGGCGTGATCAACGACGAGCTGCCCGCCGACGGGGATGAAGTGCCGCTGCCGGACTGGAGCTTCTTCGGGGACGAGGACCTGGCGGACCTGGACGACGGGCTCCGCGCAGCTTTCCGCGCCCGCGCCATCCCGCAGCCCAAGGGCGTTGCCCAAGACCCGCAGCACCTCTCCGACGAGCGACGGTTCAGCGTCCCGGCCACGATCATCACCTGTGAGTTCACGCCGGAGCAACTGCAAGGCTGGATCGACTCCGGGGCCCCGCAGGTAGTGGAGCTGGCCAGTATCAAGGACGTGGAATACGTCCATCTGCCCACCGGCCACTGGCCGCAGTTCACCAAGCCCGCCGAACTGGGCGAGGCCATTCTGGCCGCGGTCACCAAGACGGCGGGGGCAACACAGGCATCATGAGCGCCGCCACCCTGTTGCCTGCGGTTGAAGCAGCGCTCGCCGAGCATGGCCTGACCTACGAGGTGCTGGCGTGCGATCCGGAACTGGCGGACACCGCTGTGTTCTGCGATCACTACGGCTTCTCCCTGGACCAGTCGGCCAACACCATCCTGGTGGCTTCTAAGAAAGTCGAGCCGGCCAGGTATGCAATCTGCGTGGTGCTGGGAACCACCCGGCTGGACGTGAACAAGTCGGTCCGCGAGCTGCTGGGCGTCAAACGGGCTTCCTTCGCCGACGCCAAAACCACCAAAGCGGTGACCGGGATGGAGATCGGCGGAGTGACAGCTATAGGCATCTCGGGAAACACCATCTACATCGATTCGGCGGTGCTGGAGCGCGAGCGCGTAGTGATGGGCGGCGGCAACCGCACCAGCAAGCTGTTGCTCCAGCCGCAGGAACTGGCGAAGCTGCCCCACGCCGTCGTTGTGGAGGGTTTGGCCAAGCCCACTGTTCCGGCCCACGCCACCGGCAGCTGAGTTTACGGATAGCACAGGCTTTCCTCAGCTTGGCTTGCCTTACCTTGGTGGCGGTGATACAAATCGGTGCCTAATCTGGGAACTATGGGACTCACAGGAAAACTTGCAGAAGCGTTTAACAATCAGGTCACGCTGGAACTTCAGGCCTCCGTGGTCTACCGCCAGCTCGCCATTGAAATGGACGCCGTCGACCTGCCCGGCATCGCCGGTTGGTTCCGCGCCCAGGCCGAGGAAGAGGTGGTCCACGCCAACAAGTTCATCGAGCACATGATGGACCGCGGCGCGCACCCGAAGATCCAGGCGATCACCGCTCCCACGGTGTCCGCCGGGACCGTGCTGCAGGCGTTCGAAGCCTCGCTGGCGCACGAGAAGAAGGTCTCCGAATCCATCCGCGACCTGTACCGGCTGGCACAGCAGGAGGGCGACATCGACTCGATCCCGCTGCTGAACTGGTTCGTCGAAGAGCAACTCGAAGAAGAAGCCACCGTCGGCGAGATCATCGGCCGCGTCAAGCTGGTCAACGACGACGGCCCCGGCCTGCTGCGCCTGGACGAGCAGCTCGGCTCCCGAAAGGCCGCCGAAGACAGCTAACGCCTGAGGTTTTACACCTCAACCACAACGCAAGGAACGACGTCGGTGCTCACCTGGGCACCGGCGTCGTTCCTTTGCGTGGGTGGCAGCATCCTTGACAGGGTGCTGATTCCGGTGTCGACTCGGTCCCAAGTGTGCTCGGTAGGGGCCGAGCCGTGAGCGGACCGGAGAATCGGGTATGGCCACTATCGTGGTGCAGGCGTTCATCACTCTGGACGGCGTCGTCCAGGCGGGCGGCGGGCCGGATGAGGACCGCGAAGGCGGCTTCGAGCACGGCGGCTGGCAGGCAGGCTACGACGACGGGGACGTTGTCAGCGAGTGGGAGAGCAGGACCGAGGCACTGCTGCTGGGCCGCAAGACGTACGAGATTTTCGCCGGCTCCTGGGGCGTGTGGGACGAGAATGCCGACGGCCTGCTGGGTGAACTGACCCGCAGATACAACCGCGTCCCCAAGTACGTTGCCTCGCGCACGCTGACCGAGCTCGGCTGGAAGAACTCGCAGCTCCTCGGTCCCGACATGCCGACCGCCGTGAAGCTGCTGCGTTCCGAGCCGGGTGGCGAAATCCGGGTGTGGGGGAGTACCCAGCTGATCAGGACGCTGGCCGAGCACGACCTGATCGATGAATACCGGCTGGTCGTTTACCCGCTGGTGCTGGGCTCCGGCAAGAGGCTGTTCGGCGACGGGTTCCCGTTCAGCAGACTCAGGCTGGCCGAGTCCCGCGCACTGCCATCTGGAATTCTGATCAACATCTACAGGCGCTCCGACGCGAACTGAGCGGCGGACAGCGCTTGACGCCAGTTCATACCGCCCCCGATGGGTCCACTGATTCGGGGGTAGGCATTCACGCGTCTATTTGGCGCGTCGTCGGCGTTCCATCAGCCGGCCTCCGCCGTACAGCCCCAATCCGATGGCCAGCAGAATACCCGCGCGCAACCAGATCTCGGCACTCTGCTGCGTCAGCAGCAGCACGCAGGAGGCGATGGCGAGGTACGGGATGGGCGTGAAGGCCCTGAAGTGACTGTGCTCAACGGAGTCGCGGCGCAGCACCAGAACAGCGATGTTGGTGCTGAGGAACACGAAAAGGAGCAGCAGTACGACGGTTTCGGCCAATGACTCGAGGTCGCCCGTCAGCGTCAGGGCCATGGCCACCAGCGTCGTCGCAACAATGGCCACCCACGGTGTCCGGCGGTTCGGCAGCACCCGAGCCAATACTGACGGCAGGAGGCGCTGCTCGGCCATACCGTAGGTCAGGCGGCTGGCCATGATCATGGTCAGCAGGGCGCCATTGGCGACGGCAATCAAAGCGACGATGCCGAAGAGCCACGGCGGGATGCCGAAACCGGTGGCATCGACGACGGCGAGCAGCGGTCCGGAAGAACCCGACAGTTCGTCCACGGGGAGGGCGATCGCTGAAGCCAGGCCGATCAGCACATAAACTGCTCCGGCGGTGATGAGAGCGCCGAAGAGCGCTCGGGGGTAGACCCGGGAGACGCCGCGCACTTCTTCTGCCACGTTCGCCGAGGTTTCGAACCCCACGAAGGAGTAGTAGGCAAGCAGGGCCGCGCCAAGCACCGCGGTGGCCGGGTGCACGCCGTCGGTGAATTCGAAAACCCGGCTCGGTTCGCCGTCGCCGCGGCCAAGCATGAGCCCCACCAGAACGATGACCAACACCAGCCCGGAAACCTCGACCACGGTCATCACTATGTTGCTGCGCAAGGACTCTTTGATGCCGCGCATATTGAGCAGCGCGACCAGTAGCAGGAACACCACCGCGGCGGCCGCCGTCGGTACGTCCAGAAACGGTTTGAGATAGTCACCCGCGAAGGCCAAAGACAAGCCTGCTGCGCTTGTTACCCCTGCCGCGAGCATGCAGAACCCGACCAGGAAGGAGACTGCCGGAATGCCATACGCCCGCTCGGCGAAGACCGCCGCGCCGCCGGCCTTCGGGTATTTGGTGACCAACTCCGCATATGAGAACGCGGTGAGCAGCGCCAGCACCAGTGCAATCACCAGAGGCACCCAAATGGCTCCGCCAACCTCGGCAGCTACTTCTCCCACCAGCGCGTAGATACCGGCGCCGAGCACGTCACCGAGGATGAACAGGTAAAGCATCGGACCAGAGATGCCCCGTTTCAGTTTGGACGGGCTCTGAGTCTCGGTTCGTGTAGGCATGCCTTGAATTGTAATCACCCTTACTATCAGCTCAGTATTCGGGCAACGAGCCGGATCTTGTGGATGAGGGTGGCGGGACTAGCCGTTGCCACCCGTGGCCCCTTCCGTCGGAGGAGGGCCAACAGCCCGTTCCACCATGCACGGGTCTTGCCCCCGGTGGTCGGCGCCCCTAGGTTGTAAGTGGACGCCTGCGGGGATAGGTTCCCGACCGGGAGCCGGCGGTGCGGCCAAGAAGGATAATCAGCATGGCAACAGGCACCGTCAAGTGGTTCAACGCCGAAAAGGGTTTCGGATTCATTAGCCAGGATGACGATGGACCGGACGTGTTCGCGCACTTTTCGGCCATCTCCTCCGGCGGCTATCGCTCCTTGGAGGAAAACCAGCGGGTGGAGTTCGACGTGGTTCAAGGCCCGAAGGGCCTCCAGGCCGAAAACATCCGCACGCTCTAACTTGTGAACGAACTGCGCCCCGGACCTTGTGGTCCGGGGCCGCAATCGTGGTGCCTTGCTTAGACGTGGCTTAGACGTGCTGGTCCACGGTGATCGGGTTGCCGTCCGGATCCAGCAGCATGAAGCTCGCGGGGCCGTTCGTTCCCTCGTCCGCTTCCGCCAGAAATTCCACGCCCTCCGCCTTCAGCTCCCGCTGGAGGTCGCGCACGTCCGTGAAGGAGTCAAGCGCCTGGGCGTTCTGGTTCCAGCCCGGGTTGAAGGTCAGCGCGTTCTTCTCGAACATGCCTTGGAAGAGTCCGATGACGGTCTCGCCGTTCTTGAGGATCAACCAGTTTTGCGTGATGTCACCGCCGTGATCGCTAAAACCGAGCTTCTTGTAGAAGGCAGCGGAAGCCGCGATGTCCTTGACGGCGAGGCTGATCGAAAATGCGCCGAGCTCCACGGGCTACTCCACTCTGCAGAATGATGAATTCCTCTGATGATAGCCGTGGCGGATGCGGGCCCTGCCTGCGGCCAGGCACCACCAGCGTTTCAAGCCATTGCTGCCCCTGAGGCAGGCGGAACTACGGCTCCGGGTTGTGCCGGTGTTCCCTTCGTTCACGGACACGCTGCTCGTGCTCCAGCCGGTGATGTTCCTCGCGCTCGTGTTGCACCGGGATCAGTTCCGGATGGTTCAGCCGCGAGTGTTGGCGGCCGTACAGGAAGTAGATGGCCAGGCCGATGACGAGCCAAACCGCAAAGCGCAGCCAGGTGAGTGTGGTCAGGTTCAGCATCAGCCAGAAACACAGGACCGCGGCCAGGATCGGCACCACCGGCGAGCCAGGCACGCGGTAGGCGCGCGGCAGGTCCGGCCGCTTCTTGCGCAGCACGACGATGCCGATGCTCACCAGAATGAAGGCGGACAGGGTGCCGATGTTGATCATCTCTTCCAGCACATCCACGTTGGTGAAGCCTGCCACCAAGGCCACCAAGGCTCCAGCCAGGATCTGCACGCGGGCCGGGGTTTTATGATGTTCCGTGGTGTGGCTCAGCCAGCGCGGCAGCAGGCCGTCGCGGCTCATCGCGAAGGCGACCCGGGCGAGGCCCAGCAGCAGGACCATGATGACGGTGGTGAGCCCGATCAGGATGCCGACCGAGATGACCTGGGCGGCCCAGTCTGCCCCGACGTCGATGAACGCGGTGGCCAGCGAGGCCTCATCAGCCGCCGCAAGATCCTTGTAGGAGACCATTCCCGTCAGGGCCAGGGTCACGAGGATGTACAAGACGGTCACGATGGCCAGACCGCCGAAGATGCCTCGCGGAAGCGTCTTCTGTGGGTTGCGTACCTCTTCCGCACTGGTAGCAACGACGTCGAAACCGATAAAGGCGAAGAACACCAGCGCCGCGCCTGCCAGGATGCCCGTCACGCCGTACTGCTGTGGCTCGGCACCGCTGAGGAAGGAGAACAGCGACTGTGTCCAGGCGTTTCCGCCCGTGCCAGCGGTGGGTACCGGCTCCGGTACGAACGGTGTGTAGTTCTCCGCCCGTACGTATGTGAAGCCGACAACGATCACGAACAGCACAATCGCCACTTTGATGAGGGTAAAAACGTTGTTCACCCGGGCTGACAGTTCGGTGCCGAGCACCAGGAGGGTGGTGAAGATGGCAACGATCAGAAGTGGGCCCCAGGTCAGCTCCAGGCCCAGGAAGCTGACGGTGGTGGGGACATGGACGTCGAAGAGCAGGAAGACACTGCTGAGATAGATCCCCCAATACTTGGCGATGACCGCCCCGGCCGTGAACAGTTCCAGGATCAGGTCCCACCCGATGATCCACGCCAGCAGTTCGCCCAGGGTTGCGTACGTGTAGGTATAGGCGCTGCCGGCCACTGGAATGGCCGAAGCGAACTCGGCATAGCACATGATGGCCAGCGCGCAGGTGATGGCCGCGAGCACGAAGGACAGGGTCACGGCCGGACCGGCAAAGCTGCCGGCAGCTTTCGCCCCGACGGAGAAGATTCCGGCACCGACGGCAACCGCCACGCCGAGGATCATCAGGTCGAAGGTGCTCAGGGTGCGTTTAAGCTCCCGCCCTGGCTCCTCCGAATCCGCCATGGACTGTTCGATCGACTTGGTCCGAAAGAGGCTCATGGGACCAGTATTCTCAGGATGCACTGCCACGGATACCTTAATTTTGCGAAAGGGGGCGGTCATCGCCCAGATCGGGGGATACTGCCGGGAAGCGTAGTCCTGAGGGTGTCGGCCGGGGAACGGGTGTGGTGGCCGTTTCTAGTCGATGAAGGCGGCCTTCGAGCTGTACTCCTGATACAACCTGGCGGCATCACCCAACGGCATCTCGCCATACTTCAAAGCGGTCAGCAGCCCGTCGAGTTGCGCGCTGGCCGATTCTGCCGATGAGATCTGCTCCGCACTGTTGCGTGAGTTGGAAAGGCTGGACGCTATTGCGGCGACCAGGGAGAGGACCGAAGACAGGATGCAGATGACCTGCCAGACGACCGAAGGGCTGGATAGCGAGAAAATGCTTGCCACCGCTGAGTTAAAAGTGTCCTGTCCGAAACCCGGCCCCGCCGTCAACGCGGCGACGACGGCACTGGCCACGATGCTGACACTGGTCAGCCGGTTGCGCCTCGGACGCGCGCGGCGAAGAAACGCCCTAATGTCGTTGCGGCGCTCGTCGATTTGCCGGGTCAGGTCCTGGCGGTTCTGTGCGTCATCCATGATGTCCTCGTCCTGCCGGTAGGCCTGTGGCTTTTCTACCGGGTTGGTCCCACCACGCGAGGACGCGGGTGGCGTAGAAGGTGAGCCATTTGGACGCTTCGCCGGGTGGCACGTCGATATCGAACCAGACACGCCCTGGATGACGGCGTTCCTGTAGCCACGTGCCGTCGGGTTGGCGGGCGGAGCGGATCACCTCCACTGCGTCGGCCAGCCGCTGGTTGGGGGCGCCGCCGTCGTACAGCGCAGCAGACCTGAAATAGTCCGCAGCGTGCAGCGCGCCGTGGACGAACCGGAACGGGTAGGCGAAGTGGGTGGCCCACGGTCCGACGATTTCTCCGGTGGACTTGGTGTACAGCAGCCGGCGTTCCAGCAGGTACTCCTCGCCGGCGTGGCGGGCGGCGCGGAGTTCGTCCGATCCGCCGGTCGCTGACTCGTAGTACAGCAGCCCTTTCAGCGTGTTAAGCGTGGAGTGGAACGAGGAGCGGGTGGAGCCTTCGACCCATTCGCAGTTCCAGCCGCCGTCGGGCAGTTGATGCTCGAGGAACCAGGCGGCGATTCCGCCGACATCGGCTCCGAGCCAGGCGCCGTTGGCGAGTGTAAACGCGTTGATGCAGCAGTCCACTTCGCCGTCCCAGTACGGCAGGTTGTCATACTCCCAGCGGCTGTTGGCGGCGAGCCGCTCGGCGGTGCCGTCGAGCGCGGCCGCGTCGAGGCCCCACTCGCGCAGCGTGTTGAGCGTCCAAGTGGTGGCCGTCCACGGTTGGCCGGCTTCTTCGGCTGCTTCCGGGCCTTGGAAGTCGAAGTCGGCCGGAAAGTAGGCGCCGTCGGCCCATTGGCCATCGGCGTCCTGTTGCGCCAGCAGCTGCGCCCCGAATCCCTCGGTGGCCACCCGGGCCCTGGTTGCCTGCCACTGCTCAGGCGGCGCGTGGGCGAGGTCCCGTTCGACCTGCCAGCGCAAGGCCGGGTCGGAGTCGAGCATCCAGTCGAGCAACGCCGTCTCGGGCTTCATGGGGAACAGAGTAGCGGCCGCCGGGCGGGAGCAACACCGGCCCCGGGCTGTGGCGGCAGAATGGCGAGAAAAACACAAGGACGACGTCGGCAGCCGGGTGGGCGCCGACGTCGTCCTCTCACATGTGGAGAGTGCTCTCCGCGATCAGCCGCCGACTACTTGCGCGTCGATCAGCACCGGGCCGGTGGCCTGCAGCGCCTTCTGGTAGGCCGCGTCGAACTCCTCGCGGGTGGTGGTCCGTTCGGCGGGCACGCCATAGCCCTCGGCGATGGAGACGAAATCGATGCCGCCGAGCTTCAGGCCGGGCACGTCCGGCACGCCCATCCGCTGGGCGAAGCCGGCGAGGGCGCCGTAGCTGGAGTTGTTGACGATGACGAACACCGTCCGGGTCTGCCGCTGGGCCGCGGTGTAGAGCGCTGTGATGCCGTAGTTCGCGGAGCCGTCGCCCACGGTGGCCACGATGGTCTTCTCCGGGTCGCCGAGGGACATGCCGACCGCCACCGGCAAGCCGAAGCCCAGGCCGCCCGACGCGGGGAAGTTGTACATGCCCGGGCGGTCGATGGCGATGCGCTCGAGGTAGTCCAGATCCAAAGTGGTGGTCTCGTTGACGTACGCGACCGTCTCATTGACGTGGGCGTTCAGCACTTCAAGGATTTCGGTGCCGGTCATGCCGTCCGGCGAGGTCTTGGCCGCCGGGAGTTCCCGGGAACCGTGCTCGCCGCGCCGCTGACCCCGGTCCTTCACCCCCTCCGCCAGAACCTTCGCTGCCCCTGCCACATCGGCGACGACGGATCGGCCGAAGGGTGCACGGGTCGCCTCGCGCGGGTCCTGGGTCAGCTGGATGACTTGGGTCCCGGCTTCCAGGTAGTTGCTCGGCTCCCAGCGGTGATACCGGAAGACGGCGGCGCCGAGGACCAACACGACGTCGTGGCCGGCGAGGCGGTCCCGCACCGACTGGATGCCCGGGACGATGACACCCTCGAAGTTGGGATGGGTGGTGGGGAAGGGGCCGCGCGAGGGCGAGGGCGCGACGAAGACGGAGGCATCGGTTTTCTCCGCCAGCGACACCACGGCGTCGAACACGCTGGGATCATCGACGGCGGCGGCATCCACTTGTGGGCCGACGACGAGTGCGAGTTTCTTGGCGCCGTCGACTGCCGCGATGAGTTCCTGGGCGAGGGCCTCGGTGAGGCCTCCGGCGGTAACCATCGACCGCTCGGTGAGCAGGGCGTCGTCGTCGAGGGCGGGCTCCGCCCAGTCGTCGAGCGGGACCGAGACGTAGACCGGCCCGCGCGGCTGGGCGGAGGTCTCGAACACGGCCTGGGAGAGCGTGCGCGGCACGTCCGCGGCGGCCAGCGGCTCGTGCGAATACTTGACCAGTGGCGCCGGCAGCATGGAGGCGTCCGCACTGGCCAGCATCGTCTCCTGGCCGACCGTGCGCCGGACCTGCTGGCCGGCCAGGATGACCATCGGGATATGGCCGTAGTGGGCGTTGGTCAGCGCGCCCATGGCGTTGCCCGACCCGGAGGCGGCGTGGAGATTCACCAGCGCGGGCTTTCCGGTGGCGCGCGCGTAGCCCTCGGCCATGCCCACGACAACCTGCTCGTGCAGTCCGAGGATGAAGTCGAATTCTTCGGTCAGGCCGGCGAGGAAGGGCAGCTCGTTGGACCCGGGGTTGCCGAAGATGGTGGTCATGCCGTGCGCACGGAACACGTCCAAGGTCGTCTCCAGTACCGTCTTCTTTGTGCTCGCCACTGGTCTGCCTTCCTAGTCTTTTCGTTGTCTTTGGTTACTGCGTTGATGAGTCGGGACGGCCCGGCTCGTGCGAAAGATGGAGGGCTGCTGCCTCCCGCACAGAAGCTGTTGCTTTGACCAGGGCGGCCTGCTCCTCGGCGGAGCCCTGCCAGTCGGTCAGTTTGACCCTGCCGGAGCTCATCGTGACCGGCAAGGCGATGAAGGCTTCATCAAGCCCGTAAACTCCCGCGGTCCATGCGGTGGCGGGAAACATTTCGCCGCGGGCCATCATCCCGATCATGCGGGCCACGCCGAGCGGGGTGGTCCAGCCGGAACTCCGGCCCGGCTCCAACGCAGACCAGCGGTGGAACCAGCCATCGATGTCCTCGCGGATATGGTCCTGCTGGGCAGCGGACAGGGTGGCCGGGGCGCCGTCGACCAGTACGGAACTGAAGCACGGCACCTGCCCATTGCCATGCTCGCCCAGCACCTGGGCGCGGACCCGATGCGGTTCGATGCCGATCTCCCGGGCTACTGCGGCTTGGAACCGCACCGAATCGTTGATGCTGTAGCCCAATATCCGGTCTGGGCTGATGTCGGTGATCCGATGGAGGCACTCGGCCAGGACGTCGACCGGGTTGGATAGCAGCAGGACTACGCCGTCCTCGCCCGAGAACTTTTCAATCGTCGGGGCGAGCAGCCTGAGCAAGCGCAGATTGGCGGCCAAGAAGTCGCGCCGGTCCCCGCCAGGCACCTCCGGGGCCGACGCGGCCACGATGACCACGTCAACGTCCTCCCAGGAGCCAGAAGCTGCTGGATCAACAACATGCAGATGGGGTGCCCTGACACCGGCCAGGATCTGCGCCTCGGAAATATCGATGGCATGGGCGCGCGCGACGTTCTCTTTCACATCGACCAGATGGATCGTGTTGCCGATGCCGGCAAGTGCCAGCTGGTACACTACGCCCGAACCAATCAGCCCGGCGGCACCGATCACGGCGATGCTGCGGGGCCACACCTGACCTGCGCCCGCACTTTGCCCGGCACCTGGCGGATTGGTTTCAGCTTCCACTGTCTCTTCTTCCGTCTCGAAGGAACTGATCGTCGACACCCAGGGTCTTGTGCAGCATACCCACGTCCGCGCCCCGGCTGCAGCCAGCCGACCCTTGTATGACAGGTGCTGTCTCACGGTCGCGAAAAGGGAAAGGACGACGCCGGCGCAAAGCTGAGCGCCGACGTCGTCCTTGAGCGGGTGAGGCTACTTCACCTTGTCCTTGAGGAACTGCACCGCGCGGCTCCAGGCCAGCTCGGCCGCCTCGGGGCGGTAGTTGCCCTGCGGGTTTTCGTCGTTGTGGAAGGCATGCGGGGCGTCATAGAAGTAGTAGTTCACTTCGGCGCCGGATTCGCGGCGGATCTGCTCCTCCTGTGCCTTGGCCTTTTCCACCGGGTAGGAGGTGTCCTGCTCGCCGTAGTGGCCCTGGATGGCGGCGCGGACACCTTCATAGGATTTGGGCACGGCTTGACCGACGCCGTAGAACGGCACGGCGGCGCTGATCCGCTCGCCCTGCTGCGCGGCCAGCGCCAGCACGAAGCCGCCGCCCATGCAGAAACCGATGGCGCCGACGGTGGTACTGGTCACGGCCTCGTGGGCCAGCAGGTAGTCCACGGCGCCGGCCAGCAGGCGCGCGCCTTCTGCTTCGGGCAGCTTGGACATCATCTGCGCGGCTTCCTTGCCGTCATGGGCGATGCGGCCGCCGAACAGGTCCGGAGCCAGCGCCACGAAGCCTTCGGCCGCGAGGCGGTCGGCCACGTCGCGGATGTGGTCCACCAGGCCCCACCACTCCTGGATGACAATCACGCCGGGACCGGACCCGGACTCCGGCAGGGCAAGATACCCGTGGGCCTCGCCGCCTGCGGACTCGAAGGTGACATTCTGAAAGGTTGGGTTTTCAGCCAAAGTCCTACTCCTGATCGCTCGGGGCATACGGCATCAGTCTAGGGATAGGCACCGAAGTTGTCTCGTCGCCGGCCCTGGCCCCTCACGGCGGACCCCGGCACCTCAGGGGGCGGGCTTTCGCAGCGGCCCTTTGCGGCGGGGAGGCCCGGTCGGCGGTGCGGTCTCAGGCGGCGGTGCTTTCGCGGAAGCCGCCGAGCCGGCCGCCGTGGAAGACCAGCGGGTCGCCGTCGTCGGCCGTCATTTCCAGCACTTTGGCGATGATCAGCACGTGGTCCCCGCCGTCCAGCTCCTGCTGGATAGTGCAGTCGATCCAGCCAAGGGAGCCGGCGATGTGCGGTGTGCCGTATGCGGAGTGTTTCCAGCCGATGGCCGCGAACTTGTCCTCGGCTTTGCCGGCAAGGGCTTTGCAGATCGGCTGCTGTCCGTCCGCGAGCAGGTTGACGCTGAACATGGCGGAACGGCGGATCTTCGGCCAACTGGTGGACGTCCGGGCGATGCTGAAGGTCACCAGCGCCGGGTCCAGCGAGAGGGCCTGGAAGGTGCCGACGATCAGGCCGCAGGGTCTGCCGGTGGCCGGATCGGTGGCGCAGATCGCTGCGACGCCGGTGGGGTAATGGCGCATGACGGCGCGGTACTGATCGGGCTGGATTGCCGGGGAGACGGCCGCGAGGCTCATGACTCTTTCCTTAGGTCGTGGGGGCGAGTTCGGCGGGGGCTGTAGTGAGGCTGGCGTGGACGTCCCGCGCCGCGCGCAGGCCGCTTTCGATGGCGCCGTCGATAAAACCGGCCCAGATGTTGGCGTAGTCGCTGCTTGCGAAGTGCAACACACCGGTATTCTCCTGCTGGGCGGTGAGGTACCTGGTCAGCTGGCGCGGCTGCTGGATCAGCCAGGTTTCCTGCGAGTACTGGTCCGCCATCCAGTCGTGGCCGGTGGTTTCCAGGACCTCCAGGTCATCGCGCCACACCTTCAGTGCGCCGCGGACGGCCTGGACGTCGTTGACATTGAGCCGTGTGGCATCGGCGCCGAACGCGACCAGTACGGCGTCGGTCTCGCTGATGAACTCGGTGCGCACCACCGAGAGCGGGTGGTGCTGGGAGGAGTAGGCGAAGAACGGTTTGATCGGGCCGCGGACGCGGATCCAGGCTTTGACCCCCTGCGACGCGGTCTTCTCGATGCTCGGCCGGATCTTGCCTTCCGGCAGGGCGGGGGCGACGTCGAGCTGGTGCAGGGTGTTCTGCGGGACCGTGAGGACGACGCGCGACGCGGAAATGCTGCGGCCGGCGCCGTAGCTGATCAGGGCCGAGTCGGCGTCGTGCTCGATGGCCAGGACGGGGGAGTCAAGCCGGATGTCGGCGCCCGAGTCGCGGGCGATGGCATCGGCCAGGCTGCGGGTGCCGCCGGCGAGGCGGAAGATGGCCGAGGCCTCGTGCATGAGGTGCCAGGAGCCGGCCGTCGCGGCCGTCCAGCGCAGGGCGTTGGTGTAGGCACACCGGTCCAGAGTGGCGTTGAAGTGTCCAACCCAGGCTGCTTCGTTGGCATTTCGCTCGTCCACGGAGAGGTCCAGTTCATCCAGTTTCTCCTGCAGGCTGAACTGGTCGGCCTCCTCGATGCCGGAGACCGCCAGGGGCATGTCCGGGCGCGGGATCCAGTTCATCGTGTCTTCGAGCAGGCGGGTCATGCCCGGGTCGATGAGCTGCATGAAGTCCTCGAGGTTGCCGCGACGGACCTGGCTGCCGGCCAACCAGTAGGTCTCCTCGGAGCGGGGACCGCGGGTCACCTCCAGGCCATAGCGGGTGACTTCGGCCCAGGAATGCGGTTGCGTCCAGTGCAGCCAGGTGCCGCCCATCTCCAGGTCGTGGCCGAGCCGGTGGTCCGTCCAAGTGCGGCCGCCGAGCCGGTCCCGGGCTTCCAAGACAACCACGTCCAGGCCGCGGCGGGTCAGTTCGCGGGCCGTGATCAGTCCGGCGAATCCGGCGCCGACAACGACGACATCGGTTGATTCAGTCATCTGTGGTTCTCCTGCTTCGTCTGTTCGTGAGTCCTGCCTGGGCTGGGTTAGGAAGCGATGGCGACGGCGGTGCCCGCGCGATGGCCGGTGGCCGGATGCCTCGGAAGTGTGTACCGATGCCCGGGACCGTACAGCTTTTCGCGCAGCGTCAGCTGGGGGCCGGTGGACGCGGGAACTTCTGCGGCGAGCCCTTGGCGGCGCAGTTCGGGCAGGGCGTGCTCGATGAAGCGCTTCCAACTGTCGGGCTTGGTGGCGTAGCTGAGGTTGATGCCGTCCACGTCCGCTTCGTCGCGCCAGCGCCTGATTTCGGCGGCGACAGTACCGGGCGAGCCAACGATGACGCTTCCGGTGCCGCCGATCCCGAGGAATTCGGCGACGCTGCGCGGTGTCCACTCGCGGTCCGGATCGGCTTTGGAAAACATGTCCACGATCGATTGCACGCCGCGGGTCTTGACATGCTGCAGCGGCGCGTCGAGGTCGGCGGTGGAGAGGTCGAAGCCGGTCCAACCGGCGAATCTGGCCAGGGCGCCTTCGAGGCTGACGTTGGTGCGCGCCTGCTCGTGCAGGGCCTCGGCCTCGTCCTCGGTCGGCGCGACGATGACCGTCAGCAGGACCACCACCTTGATGTCGTGCGGCTCGCGGCCGTTTTCGACGGCGGCCTGCCGGATCTTTTCGACGCTGCGGCGGGCCTGTTCCACCGACACGGCGTTGATGAACACGGCTTCGGCATGGCGTCCCGCGAAGGCCATGCCCCGCGGCGAGGAACCGGCCTGAAACAGTACCGGAGTTCTTTGCGGCGACGGTTCGCACAAGTGGATGCCCGGGACGGAGAAGTACTTGCCGCTGTGCTCAATGGGGTGGACGCGGGCCGGATCGACGAAGGTGGCACCTTTTTGGTCGCGCACCACGGCGCCGGGCTCCCAGGACTGCTCCCACAGCTTGTAGAGAACTTCCATGTATTCCTCGGCCAGCTCGTAGCGCTCGTCGTGATCAAGCTGCTGCGACATCCCCACGTTCCGGGCCGCGGACTCCGAATAGGAGGTGACGATATTCCACCCAACGCGTCCGCCGGTCAGGTGGTCCAGCGTGCTGAAGCGCCGCGCCATCAAGTAGGGCGGCTCGTAGGTCAGCGAGGACGTGACGCCGAAGGTGAGCCTCTCGGTTACCGCCGCCATCCCGCTGATCAGCAGCATCGGGTCGTTGACCGGGAACTGCGCGGCATCGCGCAGCGCCGCGTCCGGACGGCCTTCGTAGACGTCGTGGTAACCAGTGGTGTCGGCCAAGAAGATCCCGTCGAACCCGGCGGATTCGAGCATTCGGGCAAGGTCCTTCCAGTACGCCAGTTCCTTGTAGCGGTGGCCCTGGTCCGCCTCATTGCGCCACGAGCCCGCAGTGAGATGCGCCGGGGAGTTGGTATCGAAGGCGAAAAGGCTCAGGGGCTGGTCTTTCATAGCAGCGACACTTCCTTGCACCGTTGAAAAGAGGAGGGCTGTATGTTCAATATCTGAACGTGACGTTCAATTTAGCGACGGACCAGCGGTAGTGTCAATAGTGTCGGACGTGATTTGATGCGCCGGCACCGGGCAGGGATTAAACGCAATGTTCGACACGTGAACGCCGACGTCCCAGATCCCGTCATAGGCTAGTAGTGCCCGCCACAACGCGGGCCCGCACGGCCGAGAGGAATGCCTGACCATGCCGGAGACAGATTCGAATGCAGAGCGCGCTGACACGCCGGACCTCACGAATAAGTCCGTCGTCAAAGCCATGGCGCTGCTGCGCGAACTGGGTCGCCATCCCCAGGGGATCACTGTCACCGAACTGGCGCAGAACGTAGGACTGACGCGTCCCACGGCCTTCCGCCTGCTGTTGAGCATGGAGCAGGTCGGGTTCGTCGACCGGTCCGACAACAACTACACGCTCGGCTGGGAAATGGCCCGGCTCGGACGGCTCGCCGACCCGACCGCTGGCGTGGGCGCGAAGGTCCAGCCGATCCTTGAACGGTTCGCCCAGGAGATCAACGAAACCGTCACCTTCGCACTGAATAAAAGCGCGACGGAGTACGACCTCATCGCCGAGGCCTCAGCGTCGAGGATCCTCAGCGTTTCGCAGCTGTATGTGCACCGCCAGTACCCGCTGTATGCGAGTGCGACAGGCAAAATCCTCCTAGCTGATCTGGACGACGAGAAGATCATCCAACTGCTGCCCGAAACGCTGACCCCGATCACCCGGCAGACCATCACCGACCGCGGTGTCCTGCTCCAGGAGATCCACGAGGTCCGGCGAAACGGGTACTCCGTGCTGGACAACGAACTCGAGGAAGGCCTGTTTGCCGTCGCCGTCGCCGTCCGCGATGCCGATGGATTCCTCCTCGGCGGACTCACCGCGACGGGGCCGGACCAGCGGCTGAAGTCCGGCCGCCTGCCCAGCATCGTGGAGCATCTGCACATCACCGCCGAAAAAATCGCCAAGGCGATCGGCTAGCCCGGATCAAGGACTAGCCTGGCGGTCTCCTTCCGTGACAGGAGCCCTGCGCTGCGGCGGAAGCCGGCGCCCGCCGTCGTGCCCTGAATTCTGTTTCAGGGCAGCCATTCCAATGCAGGTGGTCACGTTTTATCATGGGCCGTTAGGGCGACGAGCCGACCGGGGACCGCTGAGACCCAGCCCGTGTCCCGGCGGAGGAGCGTGAGGCAATGGAGCCGCATGAAGTGAAGGTCAACGGCGTGCCGCGGGTGTTGGCCGCCGGACCGCAGGTCAGCTTGCTTGACTGGCTGCGCGGCCAAGGCCTGACCGGGGCCAAGGAAGGCTGCGCCGAAGGGGAATGCGGCGCCTGCGCGGTCCTAGTGGCGCGCGCCGACGGGCCCGACCGCACGCGCTGGACCGCCGTCAATTCCTGCCTGCCGGCGGCGCTGGCTTTCGACGGCGGGGAAGTCGTCACGTCCGAAGGGCTCGGACGCGCTCCGGCTGCCTGCAGTACCGAGCAGCTCCACCCGGTCCAGCGCGAAATGGCGGACCGTGGCGGCTCGCAGTGCGGCTACTGTACGCCCGGCTTTGTCTGCGCCATGGCGGCCGAGTACTACCGTCCCGAACGGCGGCCCGCCGCTGCCGGCGAGCCGGAGCCCCACCACGGCCCCAATGGGTTCGACCTGCACGCGCTGAGCGGAAACCTGTGCCGCTGCACCGGCTACCGGCCCATCCGCGACGCCGCCTACGCCCTCGGTGCGCCGGAGGACGGGGATCCGCTGGCCGTCCGTCGGGAGGCGCCGGCCCCGGCTGCCCGGCGGACCCGTTTCGTCTCCAGCGGAACGGAATTTATCCGTCCGGAAACCTTGCAGGAGCTTTTAAACCGGTTGGAGCAGGATCCCGACGCCGTCCTGGTGGCCGGTGCCACCGACCTCGGGGTGGAACGGAACCTGCGCCACAGCCGCCCGCGGTTGGTCCTCGCCATCGACCGGCTCCAGGAGCTGCGCGGCCTGGACATGGGGGCCGACGTCGTGGACATCGGGGCCGCCCTCACGCTCACCGAAGTCGAGCAGGAATTGGCCGGACGGGTGCCGCTGCTCAGCGAACTCTTCCCGCAGTTCGCTTCCCGGCTGATCCGGAACAGCGCCACGTTCGGGGGCAACCTCGGCACCGGATCTCCCATCGGCGACGCCGCGCCGGTGCTGCTGGCCCTCGACGCCAGCCTGGTGCTGACTTCACAGCGGGGCGACCGGACCGTGGCGCTCGCTGACTACTTCACCGGCTACCGCCAGAGCGTGCGGGAGCCGGATGAGATCATCCGCGCCATTCGGGTGCCGCTGCCGCTGGCTCCGCGGACGGCATTCCACAAGGTGACCAAGCGGCGCTTCGACGATATCTCCTCCGTCGCGGTCGCTTTCGCGGCCCGGTTCGACGGCGCCGTGCTGACCGATCTCAGGATCGGGCTGGGCGGCGTCGCTGCAACGCCGCTACGAGCCAGGGCCACCGAGGACGCGCTGACCGGCAAGGAACTGACCGCGGAGATTGCGGAGGAAGCCGCCGGCGTCCTGGCCGGCGAAGGCACCCCGATGGATGACCACCGGGCCAGCGCCCGCTACCGCTCCGCGATGCTGGAGCAGGCGATGCTGCGGTTCTATGCCGAAAACGCACCGGAACTGGAGGTGATCCCGTGACCTCGCTAGCCGACCGGCCCGTCAACCCGGTCGTGGGACAGCACGTGTCGCACGAAAGCGCGGCGCTGCATGTGACCGGAGCCGCGCTGTACACGGACGATCTGGTCGGCCGGATGCGCGGCTGCCTGCATGCGTGGCCGGTGCAGGCACCCCACGCCCACGCCTACGTGACGGCGCTCCGCACCGAGCCGGCGTCGGCCGTTCCCGGCGTGGTGCGGGTGCTAACCGCCGCCGACGTGCCCGGCGTCAACGACGCCGGCGCAAAGGACGACGAACCGCTCTTTCCGCACGAGGTGATGTACTACGGCCACGCCGTCTGCTGGGTGCTGGGCGAGACCGCCGAGGCGGCACGGCTGGGGGCGGAGGCCGTTGAGGTCGACTACGAGGAACTGCCGTCGCTGCTGACCCTCACCGAGGCCATCGACGCGGCCAGCTACCAGGGAAATCAGCCGGTGGTGGGCCGCGGCGACGCCGAGGCCGGGCTGAAGCGCGCGCCGCACCAGTTCAGCGGAACGTTCGAGTTCGGCGGCCAGGAGCACTTTTATCTGGAGACCCACGCCTCGCTGGCCCACGTTGACGAGTCCGGGCAGGTCTTCGTCCAGTCCTCCACCCAGCACCCCTCCGAGACCCAGGAGATCGTCGCCCGCGTGCTGGGGCTGGCCAACAGCGAGGTCACCGTCCAGTGCCTGCGCATGGGCGGCGGCTTCGGCGGCAAGGAGATGCAGCCGCACGGGTCGGCCGCCATCGCCGCGCTCGGCGCCGTGCTCACCGGGCGGCCGGTCCGGCTGCGGCTGAACCGCACGCAGGACATCACCCTGACCGGCAAGCGGCATCCGATGCACGCCAGCTGGGAGGTGGGGTTCGACGACGACGGGCTCCTCCTCGCGCTGCGCGCCACCATCACGTCCGACGGCGGGTGGAGCCTGGATCTGTCCGAGCCCGTCCTGGCCCGCGCCCTCTGCCACATCGACAATGCCTACTTCATCCCCGACGTTGAGGTCCTCGGCCGGATCGCCAAGACCAACAAGACCTCGCAGACGGCCTTCCGCGGGTTCGGCGGGCCGCAGGGCATGCTGGTGATCGAGGACATTCTGGGCCGCTGCGCGCCGGCACTGGGCATCGAACCGGCCGAGCTGCGCCGCCGCAACTTCTACGCGCCGGGCCAGAGCACGCCGTACGGGCAGCCGGTCCGGCACGCGGAACGGCTGCACGACATCTGGGCCCAGCTCTCATTGCGGGCCGACGTCGAGCGGCGCCGGGCAGCGGTGGAGACGTTCAACGCCACCCACGAACACAGCAAACGCGGGCTGGCGATGACGCCGGTGAAGTTCGGGATCTCCTTCAACTACACCGCTTTCAACCAGGCCGGAGCGCTGGTGCACGTCTACAAGGACGGTTCGGTGCTGGTCAACCACGGCGGCACGGAGATGGGCCAGGGTCTGCACACCAAGATGCGCCAGGTCGCCGCCACCGCACTGGGCGTGCCGCTGGACTTCGTGCGGTTGGCACCGACGCGGACGGACAAGGTGCCCAATACGTCGGCAACGGCAGCCAGTTCGGGTGCCGATCTCAACGGCGGGGCGGTGAAGCACGCCTGCGAGCAGATCCGCGAGCAACTGGCCGAAGTCGCGGCGCGCAAGCTGGACACCCAGCCCTACAACGTGCGCTTCGTCGACGGCCGGGTGACCAGCCTGGGCTCAACCGAAAGCCTGTCCTTTGCCGAGCTGGTGCACACGGCCTACTTCCAGCGCACGCCGCTGTTCGCCTCCGGTTTCTACCGGACCGAGGGCATCCACTGGGACGCCGCAAACATGCAGGGTGAGCCCTTCAAGTACTTCTCCTACGGCGCAGCAGTGTCCGAGGTCGAGGTGGACGGCTTCACTGGGGCCTACCGGTTGCTGCGCGCCGACATTGTGCACGACGTCGGCGACAGCCTGTCACCGCTGATCGATCTGGGCCAGATTGAAGGCGCTTTCGTCCAGGGCACCGGCTGGCTGACCTTGGAGGAGTTGCGCTGGGACACGTCCGCCGGGCCGGACCGGGGCCGGTTAACCACACAGGCAGCCAGCACGTACAAGATCCCGAGCTTCTCCGAGATGCCCGAGGAGTTCAACGTCCACCTGTACGAGCGCGCCACTGAGAGCGGCGTGGTGTACGGGTCCAAGGCGGTGGGGGAGCCGCCCTTGATGCTTGCCTTCAGCGTGCGCGAAGCCCTGCGCGCAGCCGCTGCTGCCTTCGGGCCGGCCGACCGTCCGCTCGAGCTGCCCAGTCCGGCGACGCCGGAAGCCGTCTTTTGGGCTGTCCAGGAGGCACGCGCCGCCGCCGGCGGGCGCGCAGTACCCGCCGCGACGCCGGCCGCATCGGGAGCGGGCTGATGATGGACTGGCTGGTAGCAGTGCAGAATCTGCGCGACGACGGACGCCCCGGTGTGCTCGCCACCGTCACCTCCGTGCGGGGCCATGCTCCCCGGGAGGCGGGCGCCAAAATGGTCATTGCCGCGGACGGCCTGTGGGACAGCATCGGCGGCGGGAACCTTGAGGCCGAGGTGATCGACCGGGCCCGCCGCATGATCGCCGGGGCGTCCAGTGCGCCCGAAACCCTGACCTTCGCGCTCAACGAGCACGCGGCGAACCAGCATGGGCGCCAGTGCTGCGGCGGCGAAGTGCAGGTCCTCCTGGAACCGCTGCGCAATGATCCCGTGGTGGCGGTCTTTGGCGTCGGGCATGTGGGGTTCGAGCTGGCCCGGATCCTCTCCCGGCTGCGCCTGCGCCTGCACCTGATCGACAGCCGGGCCGGACAGCTCGATCCGCTCCGGCTGGCCGACGTGACCGCAGGCAGCGCCACGGTCACGGTCCACCACACGCCCGCACCGGAGACGGTGCTGCAGGTCTTGCCGGCCGGCTCGCACGTCTACATCATGACCCATGACCACGCGGAGGATTTCCTGCTTTGCGACGCCGCGCTGCGGCGCGGGGGCCTGGACGTTGGCCTGATCGGCTCGGCGGCCAAGTGGGCCCGCTTCCGGCAGCGGCTGCGCGCGGAGGGGCATGAGGACGTGGACTCCATCCGCTGCCCCATTGGCCTGCCCGGCATCGGCGGCAAAGCCCCCGCAGCCATCGCCGTCGCGGTCGCCGCGGAACTGCTTGGCAGGCTGGGCGGCGCGGGTAGTGCGGGACCGGAAGCTTCCGGGCCCGCTTCTTCCGCCAGGGCGGGGGTAATCGGTGAGGGCACCGTAAAACGGTGATGGCATGGTCCATGGATGCTGCCCTGAAAGATTTACCCTGCCCTCAAGGTGATTGAGCATCTGGGATGCGTCGGGCACTCGGTGCCAAGAACATCTGGTCAGGACGGCGCGGCGAAGCCCAGCTTCTTGTCGATCACGTTTTCCAGCGGCTGCTGCCTGACGTAGCGGCCGAAGTTGCCCGCGAACTGGCCGGCGAGCTGCGGCAGCCAGCCCCGGGCGTCGCCGCTGAGGTGCGGGGAGATGATCACGTTGTCCATCGCCCACAACGGGTGGTCCGCTGGTAACGGCTCGACTTCGAATACGTCCAAGGCCGCTCCGGCGATGGCTCCGGTCTGCAGCGCGTCCACCAACGCCTCGGTATCCACGCAGGCACCGCGGCCCACGTTGATCAGCCGTGCGGTGGGCTTCATGGCCTTCAGCACCTGCACGTCGATGAGGTGCCGGGTCTCCTCTGTCAGCGGTGCCACCATCACCACCCAGTCGAAACCATCGACGACGTCGGCAAGTTCCGAGGATGCGTACACCTCGCCGAAATCCGCATCGCCGCTGCGTGCCGTGCGTCCGGCCCCGGCGACGTGCAGGCCCACGGCTTTGAGCACGCGGGCAATCTCGCGGCCGATGGCGCCGGTGCCGACGATGAGCGCCCGGGAGTCTTCCAGCCGCTCGGTTTCCTTATGCTGCCAGGTCCGCTGCCGCTGCAGGGACAGCAGTCCGGGCAGGTTCTTGGCGAAGGCCAGCATGCCGGTGAGCACGAATTCGGCCATCGGCCGGTCGAAGATGCCGCGGGCATTGGTGACCACCACGCCGGATTCCCGCAAGTCCTCGAACAGGAGCTTGTCCACGCCGGCGGCTGCCACGTGGATCCACTCCAGCGAGCCGGCGGCATGCCAGGCATCCTCCAGCGCGGAGGAGAAGAAGTCCCAGAGCAACAGCACCTGCGCACCATCGAGGGCCTCGGCCAGTTGGTCCGCGGTGGCATACCGCACCTCGGCGGCAGCTTCCACCTCCTCCATGCCAGGCGGGAGGCTGTCCTTGTAGAGGACGGTGACCACCGGCTTGTGACCCGCCATGGGGCGCTCCGAGCCGCTGGGCTCGGGGGCTTGGCGTTCCGTCAAGGTTTCCTGCATCCCAGCCATCATCCTGCTTTCCGTCGCGGCACTGCCCTGGCCCCAAGGACCGTGACCATCCTAGAGGAGCCAGCGGTTCCGTGGCCGTTGAGCGCCCGGGGGAAGAGACTTGGTCCACGAGCAGCGCTGTACCGCCCGCCTGGAAAATCATGTGCGGGGCGCTGGGAATTTCACATGCGCGGCGGCTGGTTGCCCTTGGTCTTGAGTTCGCCCAGCTGGCCCTCGACTTCCGCGCTGGCCTCGAGCCATTCGAAGGCGGCCTGAACCTGGGGCGAGTCCGGATCCGACCAGGCGATTTCATTCCGGGCATTGGCCTCTGCCTCGATCCGCCGGGTCTCGCGCTCGGCCTCCCGGGCGGCCGACTGGATACCATTGGCGCTGCCGGCTGCAGCCGACGCTGCCTGCTGCATGCCGAGCGTGGCTTGGGCCACGCTGTGGCGGGCTTGGAGAGCCTGGAACTGCATCCGGCTTTCGTCGATCCGAAGAGACAGCCGGCCCAGCTCGCCGTTCAGTTGGCGCCAATGTTCGGCCATGCGATCATACTGTCGGGAGAGCGCTTGCACCCTCTTGGACGCGGTGATGCTGCGGTGCAGGGCCTCGCGGGCCCCGTTGTCGTCGCCTCGGGCAACGCATTCCTCGGCGTAGCGGTCGCAGTAGGACTGCTCTGCTTTGGCCTCGTCCAGCAGCAACTCGATCCGCCGGCAATCAGCGGCGATGTCGGCAACGCTGCGGCGGGCCTGCTCCACCGCGTCTACCTGTTGTTGCTGGCTTGCCGCGATGGTTGCCAGCGGATCCACTGGTGCTTCTTTGGCCGTGCGGTTGGCACGGATAATGCGTCCGATGCGGCGTTTGATGGACACATTAGCTCCTGGTGGGGTTGGGCCGGCGTTGCGCCGGGGCAGTCCGGCGGCGCGGCTGGACGTCCAGCCAACCGTGCGGCGGGGCAGCGGCGCCGAAGCCGCCAGGCGCGCCGCGGTAGGCCGAGGACCACGCATGCAGCGCCTCGATCTCGCGGGACAAGTGCCTGCCGGCCAGCTCCAACTGCTCGGCGTCGGCGGAATAGCCGGCTTCCATCACATGTTGCCGCAGTTCGCCGGAAAGCCGGTTCAACTGCTCCGCCCGGCCCGCCAAGTTGGTGGCCAAGGAGCGCTTCACTCCAGGCTCCGGCTCTCCTTCGGCCAGCTTCAGCTGCGTATCCAGGGATCGGGACGCGGCCTGAAGCCGGTCCGCCACCAGTGGGAGTTCGCCCACGGGGCGGCCCTCTGCGAAGGCAGCGGCCAAAGCGCGCCCCGTCGCTTCAGCCGAGCGCTGCAGGCCGAGCCGTTGCCGCGCAAGGCGGCGCCCGGCGTCGTCCTTGGTGTAGCTACGTACGGTCAGGGTCCCCGTGCGGAGCCCGTTCCGGAGCCGGCGGGAGCGCCGGATCCGGCGGATTACCAGCCACAGGCCGACGGCAGCCGCAGTGCCGACGCACAGCATGGTGATGCCGGTGAACAGAAGAATTTGCAGGACCATGTCAGCTAGGAAGGATCCGGAACTCGCGGTCGCTGGGGTCGGTGGCATGCCTTAAGTTTGCCCCCGGATGCCGGTTCCTGCCAGTGGGAGGGAAAGTTACCCCAGTGGGAGGCAAAGTTGCCGGCAACAGGCGGGTGCGGCAAAAACAATGGAGCCGGTTCCCGTGTGGGAACCGGCTCCATTGGAAAGACTAGTGCGGCGTTGCCGCTACCGTCTTAGAGGCCGCGGATGTTGGCAGCCTGCAGGCCCTTGGGGCCCTGCACGGTTTCGAATTCGACCTTCTGGTCTTCACGCAGTTCGCGGTATCCGCCACTGTTCTCGATGGCCGAGTAGTGAGCGAAAACGTCGGCCGAGCCGTCGTCCGGAGCGATGAAGCCGAAGCCCTTTTCAGAGTTAAACCACTTGACGGTTCCAGTTGCCATTTTTGTACTCCTCCGAGTAATTCACGATCCGCGGACTTCACGAATCGCTTGCAGCGGTGTTTTTCGTCCGCCGTTCAGAGAAGCACAAGCCCTTCGGTGAAAGGCTCGTTGCTCAAAATCAAATGCGCAACACAACAACTACAAGATTCACAGTACACGATACTGGAGGGGATGCCGAATGGCGGTACCACGGCCGTGCTGGGTCTAGCGTCCGTTCAGCAAGGCAACGTAGAGTGATCTTCATCTACGGGGTATCCGCCCTACTGAAGCGGCTGGGAAGTCGGACGCAATCCACTGAAGGCCGCATGAGCATATCTGTATCTCCACCCGCACCCACCACCCGCAGCAGGCGCGGCTCCTCAGCCGCCACCGGCTACTCCCAGCTATTGAACACGGTGCGGGACGCCGGCCTGCTCAGAAAGCGCCGCGGCTTCTACATCAGCCTGTTCGCGGCGCTGGCATTGGGCCTCGGCGGCGCGGTTACCGGGTTCGTGCTGCTGGGCCACAGCTGGTACCAGCTCCTGATCGCCGCAGCACTCGGCATCCTGTTCACACAGCTGGCGTTCCTGGCCCACGAGGCGGCCCACCGGCAGGTCTTCGAGACCGGCCCCGCCAATGACCGGGCCGGAAGGTTCCTGGCCAACGCTGTGGTGGGAATCAGCTTCCAGTGGTGGATGAACAAGCACAGCCGCCACCATGGCAACCCGAATACCATCGGCAAAGATCCGGACATCGAACAGGACACTATTTCCTTCCTGCCGGAGCAGGCGGCCGAGCGCAAGGGCCTGATGGCCTGGTTCACCCGCCGCCAGGGCTACCTTTTCTTCCCGCTGCTGATGCTCGAGGGCCTCAACCTGCACGCCACGTCGATCAAATCGTTGTTTGCCCGGGGTGAGGTCAAGGGCCGCAAGCGCGAACTGTCCATCCTCTTTGCCCGGTTGTCGCTGTACATCGCCGCGATCTTCATCTTCCTGCCCACCGGCATGGCGTTCGCCTTTATCGGGGTCCAGCTGGCTGTCTTCGGCGTCTACATGGGTGCGTCCTTCGCGCCGAACCACAAGGGCATGCCGTTGATCCCCAAGGACTCCAAGGTGGACTTCCTCAGCCGCCAGGTCCTGACCAGCCGCAACATCATCGGCCGTACCCGGCTGGGAAGCGGCTCCATCAACGCCTTCATGGGCGGGCTGAACTACCAGGTGGAGCACCACCTCTTCCCCAGCATGCCGCGGCCCAATCTGGCTAAGGCCGCCGAGATTGTGCGCGAATACTGCGCCACCCACAAGATCCCTTACACGGAGACGTCGCTGCCCAAGTCCTACGGAATTGTGGTCCAGTACCTGAACAAGGTGGGACTCTCCGCCCGGGACCCGTTCGATTGCCCGATGGTGGCCCAGTACCGCCGGCTCTAGCGCTCGGCTTCTAGCGCCCAGCAGTTTCTCCCGGTTGCCGGTGTCTAACGCGGACACCGGCAACCGTCGTTTCTAAAGCTGGGTGAATTCGGCCGTGGCCGGATCGGCGCCGATGCGGCCACCGGCGTCGAGCGCTGTGATGGCGGCCAGGTCCTCCGCATCCAGCGTGAGCCGTGCCGCGGCCAGGTTCTGCGCAATCCGGTCCGGATTGGCGGACTTGGGGATCACGATATTGCCGTTGGCCAGATGCCAGGCGAGCACCACTTGGGCCGGGGTCGCCAGGTACTTGGCCGCGATGGCGGTAACCGTCCGGGTCTCCAGATCGGCGCCCTGGCCCAGCGGGCTGTAGGCTTCGACGGCGATGCCGTGCCGGCGGCTGAGCGCTGCCACGTCGCGCTGCTGGAAGGTCGGGTGGATCTCGATCTGGTTGACCGCCGGCACCGTGCCTCCGGCGGCCAGCAGAGTTTCCAGGTGGTCGGTTAGAAAGTTGGAGACGCCGATGGCCCGGCTAAGGCCTTCGGTGTAGATCTCTTCAAGCACCTGCCAGGCCTGCAGGTAAAGGTTCTGCGACGGCACCGGCCAATGGATCAAATACAAGTCGACGAAGTCCAGGCCGAGTTCGCGCAGGCTGTTGTCGAAGGCTTCGCGCGCGGTCGCCTGTTCGCCGTTGCGCAGCTTGGTGGTGATGAACAGATCCTCCCGCGCAATCCCGCTGGCCTTGATGGCGGCGCCCACACCGGACTCGTTGCGGTACGCGGCAGCCGTGTCGATGTGGCGATAGCCCGCTTCAAGCGCAGCTTCGACCGCCTGCTGGGTTTCAGCCGGCGGCACCTGGAAGACGCCGAAGCCCAGCTGCGGGATGGCGACGCCGTTGTTGAGGTCGATCGTGGGCACAGAGACCATGGGAATGCTCCTTCGTACAGGGGTGCGGAACTACTTCTTCGGGACCAGCACGCCGAACACGCGTAGTTCGGCCAGATGCTGCCCGTCCTGGTCGTGGATGGAAATATCCACAATGTTGTTACGGCCGAAGCGGGTGCGCTCGACGCCGGTGGCAACCAGCCGTGAATTCGCCGCGCCGGGTGCGATGTAGGTGATCTCGGCCTGCCGGGAGACGGACGGGCGGCCCAACGACTCGCACACAAACGCGAAGCAGGTGTCGCCCAAGGTGAACAAGTATCCACCATGCAGAATGTGGTGGCCGTTCAGCATGTAGTCCTGGACAGCCATGGCCATGACCACGCGGCCCTCTTCGGCCTCGAGCACCTCAATGCCAAGGTGCTGCGACGCTTTGTCGGACGCGTAGCGGTGGCGGACAAGGTCCTCGACCGTGGCAAACTGCGCATTGGTGGCAGGGGTGGTCAACAGTGTCCTCCCGGACGTGGCGTGGATCATTGGCGTGATCCACGCTACCAACATCGGCGCCCGAACACTTCGCCCCTACGGCCCATGATCGGGCGGCCGCCGCGCACAAAGCCGCGCTGCCGGAGATCAGTCCTCGCTGGAGAGGATCTTCCGTCTGGTGCTCAGCAGGTCGACGCCCGGCCGGTAGGCGACGTAGTTTTCGGCGGAGTCCAGCACCTGCACCACATGGGCCCGGTCGGCGCCGACCAAACCGATACCCACTTCCGCCCGGCGGTAGAGGTCCTGCTGGCCGACCTCGGCCACGGAAACATCGAACCGTTTCCGCACTTCGGCGATGATCGGCCGCAGCACGGAGCGTTTTTCCTTCAGCGAATGAACATCGCCCAGGAGCAGGTCGAACTCAATCCAGCCGATCCACATGGGGACGATTCTAGGGCAGGTGGTCCATCGCCTCGCACGGGCTGGAATTGGGCTGGGCTCGGTGGATTTCCATGGCGAGCCGCTGGATGAGTCCGGACAACTGGGCGACCTCGTCCGCTGCCAAGCCCGAAAGCAGGCTCTGTTCAGCAGCGGCCACGCGGACCTCATAAGTCGAGAGCACCGTGCGCCCTTGCCCGGTCGGGACAATCTTCCGCGCGCGCCGGTCGTTGGCCGCGGGGACGCGTTCCACCAATCGGGCCGCCACCAGTTTGTCCAGGAGGTAGGTCAACACCGTGCGGTCGATCGCCAGATGCGCACCCAGAGCCTGCTGGTTCGGCGGATCCCGGTGGACGACGGCGGAGAGCACCTGATAGCCGCGGATACCCTCCGGCATGTCAGCGACGGCCTCCTCGAACCTGGACTGGTATCCGCGCAGCACCATGCCCAGGTTCCAGCCGAGATCGCCGGGAATCTGGTCCTGCGTCCGGCCAGCGGACGCTGTGGGTGCTCCTGTCATGCCACACATCATAACCGGTTTCACGAAGTTGCACAGATAATCTGTGTCCAATATAGTCTGTCCAGCAACATACTTTTTCTCAACTGGAGTTTGGCGTGGACCGTGGCGTGATTGGCATTTTGGGAGCGGGACGGGTGGGCACAGCTGTGGCCCGGCAGTCGCTCAAAGCCGGATTCCGGGTGAAGATCGCCACGGCCAAGCCGGCGGACGAGATCGCCTTGTTGGCCGAGATCATCACGCCGGGAGCAGAAGCGGTTGATGCGGCCGAAGCAGTGGCGGCGGACCTCGTCGTCGCGGCCGTTCCGCTGCACAAGTACCGCACGCTGCAGCCGGAGCTGTTGTCCGGAAGGACCGTCGTCGATGCGATGAACTACTGGGCGCCGACCGACGGTGTGATCGCCGACTTCGACGACGACGCGCGCGGCAGCAGCGAGGTCATTCAGGAGTTCCTGGCCGGCGCCCGCCTGGTCAAATCGCTGAACCACATTGGGTACCGCGAGCTTGAAGTGGACGGCCGCGAAGCCGGGGCCGCCGATCGCCGGGCCCTGGCGCTTGCCTCGGATGACCACGGAGCCAAGGCCCTGGTCGCTGGCTTTATCGACGGGATCGGTTACGACCCGGTGGATGCCGGCCCGCTGTCGGCCGGCCGCGCCTTCCAGCCTGGCACCGCCATTTTCAACGCGGCGCACACCGCCGAACAGCTCCGCGGCCTCTTGGCCGAGGCCAACGAACCCGCCCGTCCCTGACCACGTCATCGGGCAGAACAGGAAACACGATGGAAATCGGTGCTTACAGCTTCGGCGACACGCAGCTGAATCCGGACGGCTCGCAGCGCGCGACGTTCGAGGCGGTCCGCAATCTCTTCGAGGCCATCGTCCACGCCGATGAGGCCGGGCTGGATTATTTCGGCATCGGCGAACACCACACCACCAGCATGCCCGCGTCCTCGCCCGGCGCGATCGTAGCGGCAGCCGCGGCCGCGACGAAGCAGATCAAGCTCGGCAGTGCCGCCAGTATCATTTCCACCGACGACCCGGTCCGCGTGTTCCAGCAGTTCGCCACGGCCGACGCGATCTCCGGCGGGGGCCGGATCGAAATCACCGCGGGGCGCGGTTCGTCGGTGGAAACCTTCCCGCTCTTCGGTTACGACCTGGGCGACTACGACGAGCTGTATGCGCAGAAGCTGGACCTGTTGATGACCATCAACAACAGCACCACGCCCGAGGTCGCCTGGAGCGGCTCCCGGCGGCCAGCCATCGCGGACCTGGCCGTGGTGCCGCGCCCCGCCGCCGAACGGCTGCCCATCTGGCTGGCCACCGGAGGGAACGCCGGTTCGTCGGCCCGCGCGGGGCAGCTGGGCCTGCCGGTCTCCTACGGAATCATCGGCGGGGCCCCGCACCGGTTCGCGCCGCTGGCCGAGCTGTACCGGCGCTCCGCTGCCCAGGCCGGCCATTCGGGTCCGGAGATCAAGGTTTCCGTGGCGGCGCTGGGGCTGGTGGCACCGACCAAGCAGGAGGCCCTGGACAGGTTCTACCCCGGCTGGCACAACCTGAATGTGGAAATGGGACGGCTGCGCGGCTGGCCGGCGCCGGACCAGAGAGCCTTCCTGGCCCAGGCCGAGGCCCCGGGCGCCTACTACGTGGGGGACCCGGATGAAGTGGCAGAGCGCATCGTCCATCTGCACGGCCATCTGGGGCACATGCGGCACTTCCTCCAGACCGACATCGGCGGGCTGCCGCATGAACACCTGATCGAATCCATCACGTTGCTGGCCAGCGAGGTGAAGCCGCGCGTCGAACGCCTGCTGTCCCTTAAGTAGGCGTGGCCGGGGCGCCGGCGCTGTACACCGCCGGCGCCCCGGGTCGCGGGACAGCCCTAGTTGGCTACTGTGAAACGCCGGTTTTCATGCTGCGGGTATTCCAGTTCGTCCAGCACGGCCACGGCAAAATCCTGGCTGGAGACGCTCTCGCCCGCAGGGGAATCGGCACCCAGCTTGTAGGTGCCGGTGCGTTCGCCGGGCGCGATCTGCGGGGCGGGAGCCAGCATGGTCCACTCCAGACCGGACGCGGAGCGGTACAACTCCAAAACTTCGGCCATGGTAGTGGCTTCGGGCTTGTAGTCCTCCGGGAAATCGGGCAGATCCTTCAGCTGCACGCCGTCCACCTCGGTGGCACCGGCGCCGCCGACCACGAACAACCTCGCAGGGATGAGGGTCTCGGAGATTGCCTCGTGCGCATCCACGAACGGCGCGTGCGGTTCTCCGGTGCGCGACGGCGGGATGGAAAGGACGACGACGTCGTGCTCGCCGGCAATCTGCTTGTAGGTCTTCAGATCGGAGTGCTCCGCAGCCCGGGCCGTGGCGCCGTCCACCGCGGTGCCGCTGCGCGAGATGGCGGTGACCTGATGGCCGCGGCGCAGTGCCTCTGCGGTGATTTGGCTGCCGACCATGCCGGTGGCGCCGTAGACGGCAATCTTCATCTGGAAATCCTCTCATCGGGCGAAGCGGTCATCTGGCACCGACGTTTCAGCCACGACCTAAGCTAGGGAACGTGGACAAGACGGTGGACAGTCAGGCGAACCAAGCGGAGCTGGCGGCAACAGTCGTTTTGCTGCGCGATCATGCGGACGGACTCGAGGTCCTGATGCTTGAACGGCCTGGCAAGGGAACCTTCGCCGGGGCCTGGGTATTCCCGGGTGGCAAGGTGGACCCGGACGACTATCTGGCGGCCCAAGCGGAAGCCGGCGTGCCCGCACCGGCGGGCACCGCCGTCGTCGATGGCCATGCCAAGCAACTGGCCGCGGCGAGGAATGCGGGCGTGCGCGAGACGTTCGAAGAAACCGGGCTGCAGATCGCCGGGCAGGAGCTGGTGCACCTCTCCAACTGGGTGCCCCGACACAGCCTGGTTCGCCGCTTTCAAACCTGGTTCTTCGTGGCGGCAGCGCCGGCCGGCGAGATTCGGCTGAACGACGGCGAGCTGGCCGGCTACACATGGATGACGCCAGCGGAAGCACTGCGCCGGCACCAGTCCGGTCGCATGCAGTTGGTCCCGCCGACCTGGGTCACCCTGCACGAACTGAGCGGCTTCGCAACCGTGGCCGACGCCTTGGATGCAGCCCGCGGGGCGCAGCCCTTCGATTTTGAGAGCCATGTGATCGATGATCCGGTCTATGGGCAGACCATCGTCTGGGCGGGGGACGATGCGTACCCCGGTCCCGGACCGGCGGCTTCCGCGGGGTCCAGGCACCGGCTCTCCACTGGTGCGCTGCCGTGGCGGTACGAACGGTACCACTAAAGCCCTACTCCGCCCGCGGATGCGCGCCTACACTGGTGGCACCTGCTGCCTGCATAGACCGGGAGACCGCCA
The DNA here is from genome assembly GCF_059091865.1 of Arthrobacter sp. B0316-1-20. NCBI lineage: Bacteria > Bacillati > Actinomycetota > Actinomycetes > Micrococcales > Micrococcaceae > Arthrobacter > Arthrobacter sp. B0316-1-20. Next base: position 201,970 of record NZ_JBNHHC010000010.1, read on the forward strand.
TGAAGAACGCAATGCTGAGGGCCACCAAGAAAAAGTCCTTGAAGGATCTGAGCGGGGACCAGAAACGGCGCGTTGCCGTGACGGCCGCGGTGCAGATGGCCTTGCAAGCCGCCGCACTCAAGGACCTGAAGAAGCGGTCGAAAACCTTGATCAACGGACCAAAGCCGGCGTGGTTCGCGGCGTCCTTCGTCAATTTCATCGGCCCGGTGGCCTACTTCCTCTTCGGCCGAAAGCGCTTAGGTCACTAAGCACAATCCGTTGAGGATTTCAATCTACCCGCTTCAAGCACCGTCAAACACTGTCTTGTGGTTTCGGCTGAGTAACGATGCCCTAGAGTGTTTGACGTCACTGAGTGGCATCGACCACACTTGAAATAGTGAACGCGTGTTCGGTCAGCGAACAAGCGCGGTCTGTATCCCCGTTCTCCTCGGGGCAGAAGGAGTGGAAATGAAATGTGCGCTGAATAAAGCGCCGCACCGGGATGAGCTGCCATGAGCGCTCCTGCTGTGACAACAGACGGCCAGGGCGCCGCGGTCAGCCGGTCGCCGAAGCGGCCGGCAAAGAAGCGCCCCACCAAGCAGTTATTGGGGCTGGCCGGGATCTTGGCGTTCTTGCTGGTGTGGGAACTAGTGCCGCGGGTGGGGATTGTCGAAGCGCGCTTCCTGCCGCCGGCATCCGAGGTCATCGCGATGCTGTTCAACGACTTCGGGCTGACCGCGTTTTGGTTGGCGGTGGGTGAGACCATGTTGGCTTGGCTGCTCGGCTTGCTGATGGCCGTGCTGCTGGCGGTGGTGCTTGGTTTCATCATCGGTTCGTCCAACTTCCTGCGGAAGGTCACTAACTCCACCGTGGAGTTCCTGCGCCCGATTCCGTCGGTGGCGTTGATTCCGCTGGCCGTGCTGCTGTTCGGCGTGAAGATCGAGTCCTCGCTGATGCTGATTGTGTATGCGTCGTTCTGGCAGGTCTTCATCCAGGTGCTCTACGGGGTGGCGGATGTGGACAACGTGGCGATGCAGACAGCGAAGTCGTACGGCTTGGGCCGGTTCGCCCGGGTCCGCTACGTGGTGTTCCCGACCGCTTTGCCGTACCTGATGACCGGTGTGCGGCTGGCGGCTGCGGTGGCGCTGATTCTGGCGATCACGGCCGAACTGGTGATCGGTTCTCCGGGTCTGGGCCGGGAGATCGCGCTGGCGCAGTCCGGCGGGGCGATTTCCGGGATGTATGCGTTGGTGTTGGCCACCGGTTTGATCGGCGTGCTGATCAACCTGGTGATGCGTTTCATTGAGCGCAAGACCCTGTCCTGGCACGAATCGATCCGGTCCGAGGTGATCGCATGAAAGTCCTGAAGGGCATTGCCTACGCGCTGGCGCTGCCGGTCATCCTGGTGCTGATCTGGTGGGGATCCACGCTGGGCACGACGAACTTCTTTGTTCCGACCCCGGCAACGCTCGCGGAAGCGTTCGCCGAGACTTGGTTCGGTGAGCGGATCTTCTCTGACGTGTTGCCGTCGATCGGCCGGCTGCTCGTCGGTGTGATTGCCGCGATCGTGATCGGTATTGCTGCCGGCCTGCTGATCGGTTCAATCAAGTGGCTGCGTGACTTCACCGAGCCGGTGCTGGAGTTCTTCCGCGCGATCCCGCCGCCGGTGCTGATTCCGGTGCTGATGCTGCTGATGGGCATCACCGACTCGATGAAGGTTGTGGTCATCATTTCCGGCTGCATCTGGCCGGTGCTGCTGAACACGATCGAGGGTGTGCGGGCGATTGACTCGGTGCTCTCGGATTCGGCCCACACCTACGGGATCGGCGGTTGGGCGCGGGTACGTTACCTGGTGCTGCCGTCGGCCGGCCCGCAGATCATGGCCGGTGTCCGCCAATGCCTGTCGATCGGTTTGATCCTGATGGTCATTTCCGAAATGTTCGCCTCGTCCTCGGGGCTGGGCTTTACCATCGTGCAGTTCCAGCGTTCCTTTGCGATTCCGGAGATGTGGTCCGGCATCGTGGTGCTGGGCCTGATCGGTGTTGCCATGTCATTCATCTTCCAATGGACCGAGCGCAGGATCCTGCGCTGGTACCACGGCCTGCGAGAGGTAGAAAATGCAGCCTGAAACCACCCCCGTTTCGACCGGCAGGACCCTGCCCGAAGGCCAGGCCATGCTCTCGGTCCGCGGCGTCAAGAAGGTCTACCACACCGACGGCGGCGACATCGAGGCGGTGCGCAACCTGACCTTCGACCTGAAGGCAGGGGAGCTGGCCTGCCTGGTGGGCCCGTCCGGTTCCGGCAAGACCACGTTGCTCAAGTGCATTTCCGGCCTGCTGGCGCCCACCGAGGGCGAGGTGCTGCTGGACGGTGCCCGGGTGACCGGCCCGCCGAAGAAGATGGCGGTGGTGTTCCAGGAATACGGCCGCTCGCTGTTCCCCTGGATGCGGGTGCGCGAGAACGTGGAGCTGCCGCTGAAGAACGCCGGCATGGCCAAGGCCGAGCGCGACAAGCTGGTGGACGAGGCGCTGGAGGCCGTGGGCCTGGACCATGTGCCGCAGTCCTACCCGTGGCAGCTCTCCGGCGGCATGCAGCAGCGCGTGGCGATCGCCCGTGCGGTGGCCTACCAGCCCGAGGTGCTGCTGATGGACGAGCCGTTCGCGGCCGTCGACGCGCAGACCCGCGCGGACCTGGAGGATTTGATCCGCACGGTTTGGAAGAAGCTTGGCGTGACCGTCCTGTTCGTGACCCATGACATCGACGAATCGGTGTACCTGGGCCAGCGCGTGATCATCCTGTCCTCTTCGCCGACCGTGATCCAGGAAGACCTGGAGATCGATCTGCCGGACGAGCGCGACCAGCTCAACACCCGCGCCCTGCCGCGGTTCACCGAGCTGCGCCACCACGTGTACGAGCAGATCCAGCTGGCCAAGCAGGGCCACCGCCCCGCCGCCGCCACTCAGGCCGGCAGCGCAAGCTAACCAGGCTCAAGAACAGCCAGGCGCCGGCCACTTCCTTCGCGGAAGCGGCCGGCGCCTGGCTTTTTCGTTGGTCTGGGCCGGTCCGCCGGCCGGCCGCTCGCCCTGCGAAGCAAACCACAATCGACTATTCGGCTGCCGTCCTTCTCAGCGCTGAAAAGGGCGGCAACCGAAGAGTCGATGTCGATGGGGCCGGGCCGTGGAGATCGGGGCGTGCGCGGCCGGGTCATGCAGAACTGTGCCGCGGCTTAGAGGGGGCGCTGCTCAGAAGGCGATACGGCGGAGCAGGTCGCGCAGCGTCTCGCGCTCCTGGTCATTCAGCTGCGCCAGGGAATGGTCGGAGGCCTGCCGGACGATCGCTTCGGCCCGCTTATAGAGCCTGCGGCCGGCGGGCGTGGGGGCGATGACCTTGGACCGGCGGTCGCGCGGATCGGCTTCACGCGTCACCGCTCCACGCTTCTCCAGCTGGTCCACCAGGGCCACGATCTGGCTGGGATCCAGGCTCAAAAAATCTGCCAGTTCACGCTGCGAGGGGTTCTGTCCGCTGCAGGCCAGTGAGAGGACCGAGTAGGAGCGGACCTTCAAATCAAGCTCGGCCAGCATGTTGTTGGCACGCCCGGAGCCGAGCGACCGCGCCCGGGCGGTGAGGAATTCGATCTCGCTGGCGAGGTCGGTGTTGTACAGCCGCTCGACGCCGCTGCCCTCCGCCGTCTGGCTGGCCGTGCCTGCGTCGGCCGTGGTTGGTGCGGACATGTTCCCTCGCTACATCTCGATGCTGGAAATATGATTGACTTTTTCAATCATATGGGTTGTCATTGGTTTCAGACCAGCATAAACCCATGCGCCCCTCAGGTGCAGGAACAAGGAGCATCAAATGTCACTGGCCGGAAAAGTAGCCATCGTCACCGGAAGCGGCCGCGGCCTCGGCCTGGCCTACGCCCAGGAGCTTGCCCGCCAGGGAGCCGCCGTCGTCGTCAATGATGTTGATGCACAGGTGGCCGAGGAGGCCGTCGCCAGCATCACGGCGGCCGGCGGCAAGGCCACCGCCGTCGTGGCTCCGGTGGGTTCCACCGAAACTGCCAAGCAGCTGGTGGGCACCGCCGTCGAGACCTTTGGCGGGCTGGACATTCTGGTGACCAACGCGGGCGTGCTGCGGGACAAGTCGCTGCTGAAGATGACGGACGAGGACTTCGACCTGGTGATCAACGTGCACCTGCGCGGCACCTTCACCTGCGTCCGCGAGGCCTACGCCTACTTCAAGGAAAACGGCGTGGCCGGCCGGATCATCACCATCGGCTCGCCCACCGGACAGCGCGGCAACTTCGGCCAGACCAACTACGCCGCCGCGAAGGCAGGCATTGTGGGCATGGTCCGCACCTGGGCACTGGAGATGAAGAGGGCCGGCGTCACCGCCAACGCCGTCATCCCGGTGGCCGCCACCGCCATGACCAAAACGGTGCCGTTCTTCCAGAAGGCCGTGGAGGCGGACGAGCGCGGCGAGGCCATGCCGGACTTCTTCCGCAAGGACCTGGGCTTTGGCACGGCCGACGACGTAGCCGGCCTGGTTGCCTACCTCGCCTCCGACGCGGCGGCCAAGGTGACCGGCCAGGCGATCGGCGTGGGCGGCGACCGCCTGCAGCTGTGGTCCCATCCGGAAGCCGTGGTCTCCGAGTTCATGGACGGCGGCTGGACCTACGAGGCGCTGAACGAGCGCTTTGAGGACCTCTTGGGTGGCCGGCTGCAGAGCGTGGGCGAGGAGTTCCCCGAGCTGCCGGCTGAACTGCAGCCTGAGCCGGCGGCGAAGTAGCCATGGCCCCCACGCGCTACGAGCTGGGTCTGGACGTCGCCTCACTGACCGCGATCGACATGCACGTGCATGTCGAGATCGACGGCCACGGGCACGTCTCGCTGCCGCAGGAACTGATGGACGCCTCGAGCAAGTACTTCAAGGCCGAGGAGCGGACACCGTCGCTGGACGCCATTGCGGCGACCTACCGGGAGCTCAAGATGGCGGCCGTGGTGTTCACCGTGGACGCCCGGACCCGGCTGAAGCACGCGCCGAACAGCATCGAGGATATTGCCGAAGGCGCGGCCCGGAACAACGACGTGCTGATCCCCTTCGGGTCGGTTGATCCGCTCACCGGTGCCGAAGCGATCGACCGGGCGAAACGGTTGGTCGAGGACTACGGGGTGCGCGGGTTCAAATTCCACCCGAGCCTGCAGGGCTTCAATCCGTCCGACCAACGGTACTACCCGCTGTGGGAGGCTCTGCAGTCGCTCGGCCTGCCGGCCGTCTTCCACACCGGGCAGAACGGCATGGGCGCCGGCACGCCCGGCGGGTCCGGGATAAAACTCGGTTACTCCAATCCGCTGCTGCTGGATGAGATCGCCGCGGACTTCCCCCAGTTCCAGATCATCATGGCTCACCCGTCGGTGCCGTGGCAGGACGAGGCCAACTCGATCGCCACGCACAAGTCGAACGTGTTCATCGATCTGTCCGGTTGGTCGCCCAAGTATTTCCCGGAGTCATTGGTGAAGCTCTCCAACTCGGTACTGCAGGACAAGGTGCTCTTCGGCACCGACTACCCTCTGATCACCCCACAGAAATGGCTGGGCGCCTTCGCGGACCTCGCGTTGAAGGACGAGGTGCGTCCGAAGATCCTTAAGGACAATGCGGTGCGCCTGCTGGGGCTGGACGGGGCGCAGCGATGAGTGCCGTCGCCGAAGAGAGGGCAGGGGCCATGGCTGAACAGTTCTACCCGTCAGACCAGTACGGCTATGCCACCCTGCTGACCGACGCCGAGCGTGACGTGCTCGGCCGGCTGCGGACGGTCCTGCAGGAACAGGTCCAGCCGCTGCTGGCCGACTACTGGGAACAGGGCGAGTTTCCCTACCAGATTGCCCAGCCGCTCTACGACCTGGACCTGATGGCCCCGGCGGAGCTGACCGGCGGCGGCGCCAAGCCGTCCGGGCTGTACGAGGGCTTCCGCAACTTTGAACTCGCCCGCACGGACGCCTCCGTTGCCACCTTCTACAACGCACAGTCCGGGCTGTTCCGCACGGCAGTCAATTTGGGCGGCAGCGCAGAGCAGGCGGCCGAGCTGGACCCGAAGATCCGTAGTTTCGAGTTCAAGGGCGTTTTCGCGCTGACCGAACCGGAGCACGGATCGGACATCGCCGGCGGGCTGGAGACCAGCGCCCGGCGCGAAGGCGACGAGTGGATCATCGACGGCGCCAAGCGCTGGATCGGCGGAGCTGTTACCGCCGATGTGCTGGCCATCTTCGCCCGCGACCAGGCCGACGGCCAGGTCAAGTGCTTCCTGGTGCCAACCGATGCTCCCGGCGTCGAGCTTTCCAAAATCCTGCGCAAGACGTCGCTGCGGATGATGCAGAACGCGGACATCACGCTGTCCGGCGTGCGCGTCCCGGACTCGGCGCGGCTGCAGAAGGTGAACTCGTTCGCGGACGTGGCCTCGCTGCTGAGGAACATGCGCTCGGACGTTGCGTGGATCGCCGCCGGGCTGCAGGCCGGGGCCTACGAGGCAGCGCTGCGCTACGTCAAGGAGCGGAAGCAGTTCGGCAAGCCGCTGGCCGGCTTCCAGCTGATCCAGGAGAAGCTCGCCACCATGCTCGGCAACGTCACGGCGTCGCTCGGCATGGCGGTGCGGCTGACCCAGCAGCAGGAGGAAGGCATCTACAAGGATGAAAATTCCGCATTGGCCAAGATGTTCTGCAGTGCCCGGATGCGCGAAACCGTAGCCCTGGCGCGCGAGGTCGTCGGAGGCAACGGCATCACGCTGGACACCGACGTCGCGCGTTTCCACGCCGATGCAGAAGCCGTCTATTCCTACGAGGGCACGCATGAGATCAACGCCCTGATCGTCGGCCGGGCCATTACCGGCACCGGCGCATTCCGCTAGACCACACCAGCAACACAGTCCCCAAGGAGCAATCATGAGCAACACCGTCGTCAACTTCGAAGATCTGCCCAACCTGGTTGGCAAGGACCTCGGCTACACCGACTACCGCGAGATCAGTCAGGACCAGATCAACACCTTCGCGGATGCCACCGATGACCACCAGTGGATTCACACCGACGTGGAGAAGGCCAAAGAAGGCCCCTTCGGCGCGCCGATCGCGCACGGCTTCCTGACCCTGTCCCTGGTCATCCCGCTGTGGAGCGAATTGTTCGACGTCGAAGGCGTCAAGACCAAGGTCAACTACGGGCTGGACCGGGTGCGCTTCACCAACCCGGTCAAGGCCGGTTCCAAGGTCCGCATGCACTCCGTCATCGCCGAGGTCACCGAGGTCAAGGGTGGCGTGCAGATCAAGACCAACAACACCATCGAGATCGAGGGCGAGGAACGCCCCGCGGTCATCGCTGAGTTCCTGGCGCGCTTCTACGTCTGACGGCCCGGCCGGTGTCGGCCGCGGCGCGGCCGGGGACGGGCCGGACCCGGTCCCGTCCCCGGCCCGGTCCCGTCCGGCCTCGGGTCCCGGCGACGCACTAACATCACAAACGGGCCACGACTATTGATTTATTCAACTATTGTAACTACGTTGTAGTTAGCTGTGGTGCTGGTCACAGTCAGCCCCCGATGGTCGGGGGACGGCACTACGGAACACAAGGAGCATTCATGAAGAAGCATTTGGCTAAACTTCTGGCTGGCGGCGCCATTGCGGCGATGGCACTGACCGGCTGTGGATCCGGCTCTCCGTCCGGGTCCAACGAAGCCCCGGCCGCCGAGTCCGGTGCCGCGAGCGGCGGCCTGACCAAGATCGCGGTGGGCGTGCTGCCGATCGCACCGTCGGGTGCCATGCAGTACGGCATTGACGAAGGCATCTTTGAGAAGCACGGGCTCGACGTCGAGCTCCAGACCGGGCAGGGTGGCGCGGCAATGCTGCCGGCAGTTTCCACCGGCACGATGAACTTTGCCGTGGGCAACCCGCTGTCGGTGATGACCGCAGTGGACAAGGGCCTGGAGATGAACATCGTCACCGGCTATAGCAACTCCAAGGCCGAGGGCGAAGATATCAACGCCGTGATCGTCAAGGCGGATTCCGGGATCAAGTCGTTCGCGGATCTGGAGGGCAAGACCACCGCCGTGAACACGCTCAAGACCCAGGGCGACCTGACCATCATGGAATCCGCCGCCATCGACGGCGGAGATCCGTCGAGGCTGAAGTTCAGTGAAATGCCGTTCCCGGATATGGAAGCCCAGCTGGAACGCGGCAACGTTGATGCTATCTGGGTTCCGGAGCCGTTCCAGTCCAAGGCACTGGCCAACTCCGACTACAAGCTGTTGGGTTACCCGAACCAGAAGGCCTTGCCGGGCCTGCCGACCATGGTGACCTTCACCAGCGGCAGCTATGCTGACCAAAACCCGGAGGTCGTGGCCGATTTCAAGGCGGCTGTTTCGGAGACCCTGACCGCCGCAGAAGCGGATCCGGCCGGTGTCCGCGCCGTCTTGCCGGACTTCATGGGCATGCCCGAAGAGGTGGCCAAGAACCTGAAGATGGAAACATTCGACGCCAAGGTGCCTGTGGACGTGCTCAGCGACATGGGCGAGCTGATGGTCAAGTACAAGTACGTGGACAACCAGCCGGACGTGCCGGCCATGGTCGTGAAATAATTCGATCCAGCATCGAGCAGGGGCGGTTCCCGGTTTTTCGGGGGCCGCCCCTGCGGCGTGTGATGCCCGGGGCACGGCGTTGGCTGGGCGGGCTCAGCTAAGTATTAGCTGCATGAGTGGGGATCGGACAGCCCCCACTGTGGCCTGCCCGACAACCGCTGCCTAGACTCCCATGAAACGCTGAAAACACACGAGGGAGTGCATGATGAAGCGACTTGTCACCATGGTCTGTGCCGCCGCTGTGGCGGCAACGTTGGGGGCCTGCGGCGCGGGGTCGCCGTCCGGAGAACCGGCAGCTACCGACGGCGGCGGCGCCTCGCCGGCGGAGGGGATGACTTCGGTGAAGGTGGGTGCGATTCCGATCGGCGACGTGGCACCGCTCCACCTTGGCAAGGCCAAGGGGTTCTTCGAAGAGGAAGGGCTCGACCTGGCCATCGAGAACACCACTGGCGGCGCCGTCTCTGTCCCGGGCGTGGTGAGCGGCAGCTTCGACTTTGCCTTCGGCAACACCGTCTCGCTGATGGTGGCCCGCGACCAGGGGTTGGACCTGAAATACGTGGTCAACGGAACCCGTGCCTCCAACCAGGACGACGTCGACTTTGCCGGCGTCGTGGTGGCGAAGGATTCGGACATCACATCGGTTACGGATCTGGAGGGCAAGACGGTCTCCTCCAACAATCTGGCCAATATCGGCGACACCACTATCCGGACCGCCGTGGATAAGGCCGGCGGCGACGGCTCCAACCTGAAGTTCGTGGAAGTTGCCTTCCCGGACGCGCTGGCCGCGGTGGAGAACGGCCAGGTGGACGCCGCGCTCATCCTGGAGCCCTTCCTGACCTCAGCCATCAAGAGCGGGGCGCGGGTAGTGTCCTGGCCGTACCGCGAAACACATCCGAATTTGGACATCGGCGGCTACTTCACCTCCGCGGACAAGATCAAGCAGGACCCGGAACTGGTGCAGAAATTCACCGCGGCAATGACCAAGTCGATGAACTATGCCCAAGAGCACCCGGACGAGGTCCGGAAAATCATCGGCACCTACACCAAGACCGACCCGGCGCTGCTCAAAGAAATCGTGCTGCCGCGCTTCGACCCGAAGTTCGACCGCGACGCCGCCCAGACGCTCGCCGATGCAGTGCTGAAGTACGGCACCGTCGACAACAAGGTGGACCTCGACGCGCTGCTGCCGGCAGCTAACCAGTGACGTCGCGGAAGCTGTCGGCTGCACCGGCTTATTGGCCCACGCCGCTGCTGGGACGACGCCAGATTCCGAGGCTGAGGAGCCCGGTTGATAACAATCCGGACGCTTCGTTGACCTCTACCACTATGGATGTAGATACTGTGAGTGAGCTGGGGCACACTCGTGCCTTAAGGCAGATTGATGGGAGAGGGAACCGTGAAGAAAATCAGGGCAGCAGTGGCATTGGCGGCGGTGCTGGCGTTGACGGCGTGTGGCGGTGGAAGCCCGTCGGGCGGCGGCGGGGAATCCGCTCCCGCGGGTGGCGGCGAAACAGCCGGTGGAATGACAAAAATCAACGTTGGTGTCATCCCCATCGTGGACGTAGCGCCGATTTACCTGGGTAAAGAGCAGGGCTTCTTCAAGGAGGAGGGGCTGGACCTGGAGCTGACCTTGGCGCAGGGCGGTGCGGCCATCATCCCGGCGATCACCAGCGGCCAGATGGACTTCGGATTCAGCAACGTCACCTCGCTGGTCATTGCCCGGTCCAAGGGCCTGGACATGAAGATGGTTGCCAACGGTGTCGCCACCACCGGCGACCGGGATAAAGACTTCGCCGCTGTCATGGTCAAGCCGGACAGCGGCATCAAGGACATCCCCGACCTCGTGGGTAAGCGGATCGGTGTCAACACGCTTAATAACATCAGCGATTCCACCATCCGCGAAGCTGTCGAGCAGTCCGGCGGCGATTCGTCCAACCTGAATTTCGTGGAAATGCCGTTCCCGGACATGCCCGCGGCCTTGGCGAACGGCCAGGTGGACGCGATTGCGGCCGTCGAGCCGTTCGAGACCATTGTGAAAGACGACGGCGCCGTCCCGGTCTTCTCCAACTATGCGTATCCGGTCAAGGATCTCACCGTGGCGACCTACTTCACCTCCGACAAGAACGTGCAGGAAAAGCCGGAAGTCACAGCAGCGTTTGTCCGCGCCATGAAGAAGTCGCTGGCCTTCGCCAACGATAATCCCGAGAAGGTGCGCGAGATCCTGCCTACCTACACGAAGCTGGATCCGGCCGTGATCGAGAAGCTGACCCTGCCGAAGTTCCCGCAGGAAGTGAACGCCGACTCAATCAAGGAGATCGCCGACATCTCGCTGAAGAACGGGCTGATCGACCAGGTTCCGGACATGCAGGCGCTGCTGCCGCAGCAGTAAAGCCCACACCATGCGCCGATGATGCCTCTTCCCTGGCGGAAGGGGCATCATCGGCGTTTATGGACGCCGGCCCCAGCCTTATTCGGACGGCAATCTCAACTATTGACTTTTTCAACTAAAACGCATTAGGTTGAGTGTGAGCCGCAGTGATGCGCTTCACGGCGGCTTCATTGGGTAGCCCGGGCGCCGGGTACGTCGAAAGGGTTTGAACGATGCAGAATCAGGGGCTCGGTGCCTGGATCCACAAGCGCCGCATGAAGTCCGCGGCCAAGACCGCGATCATCAGCACAGCGGGCGAGATGAGCTACGGAGAGTTCGCCGAGCGTGTCGACCGGCTGGCCAATGCGCTGGCGGACCGCGGCATCGCCCAGGGCGACCGGGTGGCCTATCTGGGGGAGAACCACCCGGCCTTTTTGGAGACCTTCTTTGCCTGCGGAACGCTCGGAGCCATCTTCGTGCCCCTCAATACCCGCTTGGCACCGCCTGAGGTTCAATTCGCCCTGCAGGACTCCGGCAGCCGCATCCTCGTCCATGCCCGCACTTTGGAGCCGCTCGCGGTCCGCGGCAGCACCCTGCTGGGTATCAGCCACCGGATCGTGGTCGAGGACGGCCCCGCGGGGAACGGAAACGGCCTCCCCACGGCAAGCCCAACCGAGGCAGGCGGGGAGGGCACCGCCGTCGAGCTGTTGGAGCACGTCATTGCCTCCGGCAGCGAGGAGCGCCGCGATGTGGCCGTCGCGCTCGATGACCCGGCCATGATCCTCTACACCTCCGGTACCACCGGCCGGCCGAAGGGCGCGCTGCTCACGCACGGCAACATGACCTGGAACAGCATCAATGTGCTGGTTGATTTCGACATGGCCAGCACCGACGTCGCCCTGATGATCGCACCGATGTTCCACGTCGCGTCGCTGGGCATGGGTGTGCTGCCGAGCCTGCTCAAGGGTGCGACCGTGGTGCTTGAGCCGAAGTTTGAGCCAGGCCGGACCCTGCAGCTGATCGAGCAGCACAAGGCAACCTTCATCAGCGGCGTGCCGACCACCTATCAACTGCTGTGCGAGCATCCCGACTGGGACAAGACCGACATCAGCTCGCTCAACAAGCTGACCTGCGGCGGCTCCGCGGTGCCGATGCGGGTACTGGAGGCCTACGAGGCCCGCGGACTGTCCTTCACCAACGGCTACGGGATGACGGAGACAGCGCCTGGCGCCACCACGCTGGCCGCGGAGAAATCGCGCCCGAAAGCCGGATCGGCAGGACTTCCGCACTTCTTCACCGATGTCCGGATTGCCGACCCGATGGGCGAAGTGCTGCCGCCGCGCGAGGTGGGCGAGATCCAGATTTCCGGCCCCAACGTGATCCGCGAGTACTGGAACCGGCCCGATGCCACGGCCGAAAGCTATGCCGACGGCGTCTGGTTCAAGTCCGGCGACATGGGCTACGTGGACGACGAAGGCTTCCTGTTCATTTCCGACCGGCTCAAGGACATGATTATTTCCGGCGGCGAGAACATCTACCCAGCCGAAGTGGAGCAGGTCATCCTGGAGCTGGAGGCGGTCAGCAGCGCGGCCGTGATCGGCATTCCGGACCAGAAGTGGGGCGAGGTCCCGCGCGCGGTGGTGACCGTCCGCGAAGGCTTTTCGGTGACTGCCGAGGACATCCAGCAGCACCTGGACGGGCGGCTGGCCCGCTACAAGATCCCCAAGTCCGTGGTGATTGTGGAGGACCTGCCGCGAACCGCCAGCGGCAAGATCCGCAAGGCGGACCTGCGCAAGGAATACTCCAACTAGCCTGCCGATGTCCGGGTGCCGCTAACGTCCTACCGAGGACCAACGACGGCGGTGCCCGGCTCCCATTCGGCGGCTGACGACGGCGGTGCCCCGGCTTCGGCTCTTCCGGAACCAGCGCCGGGCTGCTTTCGGGCGGCTACTTCCTGGCGCCGGCAGCCTGCCGGGAGCCCGGCCGGCTGGCATAGAGCTGGTCGATCAGGGCGAGCCCGCGCTGGGCCCAGGCAATCTCTTGGTCGGCCCGGGCCACCAGGCCTTCATACGTGAAGCGCTTGAAGGCCTTGACCCGGTCGCGGTCGGCATCGGGTGTAATGGCCAGACGGCGGTTCAGCATTTCGCTGGCGTCCTGGTCGATCTCGCGGATCCGCTGCTCCCATTGCTGGCGTAGGCCGGTGTGGTGCTCAATGTGCGCGCGCATCTGCTCACGCGCTGCTTCGGGCTCGGCCCACTCCAGGTACGCGGCCTTCAGGTGCGCTGGATCCCGCACCCGGGTGTACTCGAGGGTGGTGTTCATCCAGTCCCGGAACGCCTTCACCCCGGCGTCGGTGATGTGGTACCGGCGCTTCTTGCCGCGCTGGCCCCAGGTGACTTCCTCGCCGTCGAGCAGGCCTTCCTTCTCCATCCTCCGCAGCTCCGGGTAGATCTGTGAGTCCGGTGCGTGCCATACGTGCCCTACGGAGGATTCAAATTCCTTGTAGAGGTCGTAGCCGGTCATGGGCTCAACGCTGAGCAGCGCCAGCAGGGCGTAGCGAAGACTCATTGATCCAACTTTCTATTCACCTGTGTTGCTAATCACTATATCCATCGATAGTCTGAGATTCACGCCACTATCTATGTTGATAGTTAGTTGGCCCGGACCCGGAGACGGGACCGCCATCGGCAAATATATCGGAGCTGCGTCACTGTGGATGCCAAGCTCCACGTACCGGAAGGAATCGTTGTGACAACTGCTGTGCAGACCGCCAGCTCGACTACCCACAAGGTCATGGGCCACCCGCTGAACGCGTGGTACGTGGCGGCCTGGGACCATGAGGTCACCCGCAAGCCGATGGCCCGGCGCATCGCCAACCGGCCACTGGCGCTGTACCGCACGGAAGACGGCAAGGCTGTGGCTCTCGCCGACGCCTGCTGGCACCGGCTGGCACCGCTCTCCATGGGCAAGACCATGGGCAAGGACGGAATTCAGTGCCCTTACCACGGCATTGTTTACAACTCGGCCGGGCGGTGCGTTTCGATGCCGGCCCAGGAGACCATCAACCCGTCGGCCACCGTTCCGTCCTTTCCGGTGGTGGAGCGCCACCGGTACGTCTGGGTCTGGCTGGGCGACCCGACGCAGGCCGATCCGGGTCTGGTGCCGGACATGCACCAGATGGACTCGCCCGATTGGGCGGGCGACGGCGAGACTATCCACGCCGACTGCAATTACCAGCTGGTGCTGGACAACCTGATGGACCTGACCCACGAAGAGTTCGTGCACTCGTCCTCCATTGGGCAGGAGGAGCTGAGCGAATCCGACTTCGTCGTCACGCATGAGGGCAATACCGTCACCGTGACCCGTTGGATGCACAACATCGACGCACCGCCGTTCTGGCTGAAGAACATGCGGGATAAGTTCCCTGGCTTTGAGGGCAAGGTGGACCGCTGGCAGATCATCACGTTCCAAGCCCCTTCCACCATCTGCATCGACGTCGGCGTGGCCAAGGCGGGCACCGGCGCGCCGGAGGGCGACCGCAGCCAGGGTGTCAACGGCTTCGTGATGAACACGATCTCGCCGGAAACCGACCGGTCCTGCCACTATTTCTGGGCGTTCATGCGCAACTACCGGCTGGACAGCCAGCTGATCACCACCCAGCTGCGGGACGGTGTGCACGGTGTGTTCGGCGAGGATGAGGAGATGCTCAAGGCGCAGCAGGAAGCCATCGATGCCAATCCGGACTACGAGTTCTACAACCTGAACATCGACGCCGGCGGCATGTGGGTGCGCCGGCTGATCGAGCGGATGCTGGTGGCCGAAGGCCGGATGGCTTCCGCCGTCCCGGCCGGCCGCTGAGGGAAGGCGTAGGCGGCGACATGGCAGCAACAAATGTAGAAGTCTGGCAGCACGCCACCGTGCTGGACGTGCAGGACGTGGCGGCCGGCATCCGGCGCATCGTACTGGAACCGGCTCTGCCGAAAACCGCAGAACCGGGATCGCACATTGACCTGAAGGTCCGGATTGCCGGCCAGGAGGACAAGCGTTCCTACTCCATCGTGGACTCCGCCGACGGCGGGCGCCGCCTCGCGCTGAGCGTGCTGAAGGCGCCGGCTTCCCGGGGCGGATCGGAATTCATGCACACGCTGGCGGCCGGCGACACGCTGGAGATCACCCAGCCGCTGCAGAACTTCCCGCTGCGCGTCGGGGCCGAGCGGTACATCCTGTTGGCCGGCGGTATCGGCGTGACTGCGATGGTCAACATGGCGCGGGTACTCAAAGCCGTGAAGGCCAATTACCACATGGTTTATGCCGGACGCAGCCGCGAGGCAATGGCCTACCTGGACCAGTTGCGGGAGGAGCACGGGGACCGGCTGCAGGTCCACGTGGACGACGAAGCCACATCGCTGCAGGTGGGCGAACTGGTGGCCGGCGCGGACATGGATACCGAGCTGTACATGTGCGGGCCCATTCGCCTGATGGACGCGGTCCGCCGGGCCTGGACGGAACGCGAACTGCCCGCGGCGAACCTGCGCTACGAGACGTTCGGCAACAGCGGCTGGTACGACCCGGAGGAATTCGTGGTGCGGATCCCGCGGCTGGGCATCGAGGCCACGGTAGGCCAGGGCCGCTCCATGCTTGAGGCCCTCGAAGAGGCCGGCGCGGACATGATGTTCGACTGCCGCAAGGGCGAATGCGGACTCTGCGAAGTCCGCATACTGGAACTGGACGGCGCGATCGACCACCGCGACGTTTTCTACAGTGAGCGCCAGCAGCGAGCAGCGGAAAAGATGTGTTGCTGCGTCTCCCGCGCCGTCACGTCCGGCACCGGCGCGCAGTCCGACGCCGCTCCCGGCCGCGGCCCAGCCGTCGTCACCATTGAGGTCTCCTGACCCGCCGGTGATCGACCAAAGGCGCTTGCGTTCGCGGTGGTCGAACAAAGGCGCTTGCGCCTGCGTGGAGATCCGGCCGAACGGCGCTGCCGCCCGACTTAGATCCAGCGGGGTGCTGGGGGCGCGTTCGTCCTGTTGGAGGTGATGCCGCGAGTCGACCGGCCCGCAGCCCAGCCGGCGATATCCGGCAGGGATCCGGTGACAATAACCGGGTCGGCGGCCGAGGTGTCGCCGAGTTGCGTGACACCGCCAGAGCCCAGGACCTCCAGTCGCAAGTCTTTGTCGTCGCCGCGATGGTGCCAGGCTCCAGTGATGTCTTTGAGCAGGCGTTCGAGCACGTTGGCGGGCATGTCGGCGAAGCTGGCGCCGTTGTCGAGGTCGACGGCGTGGATCCAGACTTCGCGGGTCCGCCACCAGACGGTTTCGGTGGCCGGGACGGTGTGGCCCTTGGCGGCTTTGACCTCGTGTCCCCACGCTTCTTGCGGTGTGTTCCGCCATGCAACGTCGAGGTGGTTGGCGGACTGTTCGTAGAGGTCGCGCAATTCGGCGGGGGAGAGCAAGGCGCCATGGTCGATTTCTTCGTTCCTTGCCTGCCGCGAGGAGTACATCGGCGTTTCCACGCCGGTGTTGGCCCATCCGATCAATCGCGCGATGGCGCGGGCGTTGTAGCCGACGTGGGCGATGACGTGGGCTCGGGTCCAGCCGGGCAGCAACGAGGGTGCAGCGAGCTCATCGTCGAAGAGTTCGTTGAGTTTGCGGTTAAAGAAGACGGTGCCACGGCGGGCGGTGAGCAGCGCGCGCCGGAGGCCCGGGTCCTGGGCGAGGTCCTGGTTTGCAACCATGATGTCTCCTGCAAATGGGTGGCAGGCGCGCGGCCCGCTCGCACGGGCATGCCTGGCCGTTCGGTTTCGACTGCTGTCACGGGTAGGTCCAGTCCCCTCTGCCGTCAAGCGTAGCGCTCGGAGTGCCGCGGGCTCGGGCCAGGGGAAATGGAGCCCGTACCGCTGAGGGCAACGGCGGCACCCCGGTGGGCACCGCCGTCGTCGTCAGGTGCTGACCGTTGCCGCTAGGCGCTGGCCGGCTCCACGGGTTCCAGTTTGCGCTCCAGCGGGTGATCGATCTCGTCCTTCAGCATGCCGCCGAAGGTGAGCGCCAGCACGGCCAGGAGCGGCAGAGCCAGGCCCACCAGCAGGAAGATCAGCCAGATCGGCACCACTTCGCCCAGCGGCCCGGCCAGCGCCATGGAAACCGGCATCAGGGCGAGCGAGACGAAGAAGTCCAAGCTGGATATGCGGCCGAGCAGGTGCGAGGGCACCCTCCGCTGCAGCAACGTGCCCCAGATGACCTGGCCCGAGCTGCCTGTGGCACCGACGACGAACAGCGCTACTGCCATCACCCAGAAGCTGTCGGTAAGCCAATGACCGCGATGGGCAGGGCGCCAAGGCCCCAGAACAGCAGCATCACGGTGAGGTAGCGCCTTGGCAGCCGCAGGGAGGCGGTGAACAAGGCCCCTACCGCTCCGCCGATACCGAAGATGCCGAGCAGGAAGCCGAAGGTCTTCGAATCCCCGCCCAATTGGTCGGCGACGGCGAACGGCAGCAGCACCTCGATTGGACCGATAAAAATGAGCACACTCACCACGGCCCACAGCAGCGTCCACAACAGCCAGGGAGTCTTCAGGGTGTACGACACGCCCTCGCCCAGGTCGGCCAGGACCGAACTGCGTTTGGCGGGCGCGTCTTCTGCGGCGACGGACGCAGCGGTTCCCTGATCCGGAATCAGCTCCTGACCCAGGAAGTTCAGGATGACCAGCGCGGCCAGATGGCACAGCGAGATCCAGCCGATCGCTGCGCCGGGCGAGAAGGAAGCGACAACCATTCCCGCCAAGGCGGGGCCCGCGGCCTGCTGCAGCAGCGGGCGCATGGTGCCTTCCATGCCGTTGGCGGCCAGCAGGTCCTCGGCCGGGAGGATCCTGGGCAGGATGGCCGAGTAGGCGGGGAAGAAGAAGGCGGCTCCCACACCCATCAAGAAAGCGGCCGCGGCAAGGTGCCACAGTTGCAGCAGTCCAGTCAGGGCAAGCAGCGTTACGGCGCCGATGGCCAACAGGTTGGCCGCCTCGACACAGATGATCAGGCGGCGGCGCGGAAGCCGGTCGGCCGCGATGCCGCCCAGCAGTACGAACGCCAGCAGCCCGACGCTGGAGCAGGTGGCGACGAGCGAGAGCTGGATGGGGCCACCGCCCAGTGCGATGACTTGGTAGACCATGGCCACGGCCCACATGCCCGTGCCGAAAACCGAGATGGCCAGGGCTGAAATGAGGATGCGGTAGTTGCGGTGCGCGAAGGGCCTCAGCACGCGGGGCGTGGACATGGTTGTTCCTGAGATTGAAGGGAAGGCTTCAACAGTATGCGCCCAGTGATTGAGAAAGGCAAACCACTCGCAACCCTCTATATCCGTAGTGGCTTTGCGGCTAGACTCGCAGCAAGCCGGGCAGGAGTGGCCGGTGCCACACGTGGAAGGACTTAGACCATGGCCGACCCTAAGCATGCTTCATCGGACGGTGCGCGCGCGTTGCTCGACGACTTCTCGCTGGAGATGACCGGCAAGGACGTTCCGGCGCTGGAAGGCGCGGCCGGCACGATTCCTCCGGGCACACAGATCAACGTGACCTTCCTGGGGAACGAGGACCTGCCGATGAGGGTTTCCGCGGCTGCGGCAGTGAAGCGGCGTGGCTTCGTGCCGGTGCCGCATGTGTCTGCCCGCCGGTTGGCCTCACAGTCGGAATTGGAGGATTTCCTGCAGGCTTTGTCCACCGACGCGGCGCCGGAGGACGTCTTTGTCGTGGGCGGTGACCCGGCTGAGCCGATGGGGCCGTATCCGGACTCGCTGGAGGTGATCCGCAGCGGATTGCTGGCCAAGTATGGCATTCGGAGGGTGGGCATTAGCGGTTATCCAGAGGGCCATCCGGATATTTCCGACGACGTGCTGTGGAAGGCGCTGGAGGACAAATACGCCGAGTTGCAGCAGCAGAACCTGGAGTCGGTCATCATCACCCAGTTCGGCTTCGACGCCGATCCCGTGTTTGAGTGGCTGGCCGAGGTCCGCCGCCGGGGGATCAAGGCACCGGTGCGGATTGGCGTCCCGGGTCCGGCCGGGGTCAAGCGGTTGCTGAACTACGCCAAGCGCTTCGGCGTGGCCTCCTCGGCCGGAATCGTGCACAAGTACGGGTTCTCACTGACCAACTTGCTGGGCACGGCCGGGCCGGACAAGTTCCTGGAGGAATTCGCCAGCCGCTACGACCCGACTGTGCACGGCACGGTGAAGCTGCACTTCTACACTTTCGGCGGAATGAAGGCCACCGCGGAGTGGGTCACCGACTTCCGCGGTGGACGGTAACGGGCTTTCGGGGGAGCGGTACCGAGCGTCTGCGGCAGGTGGGAGTCGGCTTTCGCTCCCACGTATAGGAGTAACTTCCCGAGTTTCAAAACGTTTGCCCAGCTCTGACTAGGTTGAATGCTTCGGTTGGCTCCTGAGATGTGGGAGCGAACGGCCGGGTGTGAGGCCGGCTGGCCGGGTGCGCAGCGAGGGCGCAGGCAATTCCCCGGCCCTGTTGCACGCGACCGCTCTGTGATTAGGTGAAGACAGGGCGCACCGGCGCCTGAGGGAAGGAGCTTCATGAGCGAGAACATCAGCAATCCGGACCGATACGACCGCGAGGACCGTGACAAAACCTTGGGTGAAACGGTGCGGGACGAAGAGGTGCTACCTCCGGGTGAGATACCGCCGGATGCCAAGCAGGGGCTGGCCAACGTCTACGGCGATGCCGATCGCACCGCCATTGATGATCCCGTCAGCGAGCCTGGGCCCGTGGATGCTGCTGCCATCGAGCACATGGAACAGCACTACAGCGTCCGAGAGACGGAGTCGGGCGAGCGATACGTCGAAGAGACTGTCCTGCGCGAGGACGGCGACTAATCAGCGCGGTCGCCGGCGCTCGCCGCGGAACGCGGTGACATAGCCGGCCAGCTGCTATCGCCGAGTCCTTTAACTGAAGCGGCGGGGAGGATGCCTTAGGGCACCCTCCCCGCCGTTCGCCGTCGTGCTCCTCAGGAGCAACCGGGCATCAGGCCTGCTTGCCGGAGCGCCAGCCGCCCGGGTAGTCCTGGCGGACCGCCGAGGAGTACGGCACCGGGCTGACAATGGCGCGCACGTTCAACTGCTGGTGCGGCTCCACCGTGGTCTTGCTGGACCCGCCGTCGGGTTCGCCCCACACCACGGTGACCTCGGTGCCCTCCGGCACATCGGCGTCCACGGTAGCCAGGGACAGGGCCTTCTGCTCGTTCGCCGAGTAGCCGGTGAACATGGACAGTCCGATCGTCTCGCCCGCGGCGTCGAGCACGGCGTCGTAGTTCGACGAGCCGTAGTTGGCCAGCGGGAGGTCGAAGTACTTGTAGGACTTGCCGTCGGGGTCGAAGAGCGAGGCGAAGATCTTGGCCATGTCTTCGGCGTTCCACTCGAGCGTGACCTTCTTGCGCTGCGTTGCCGTATCAATCTTCTCGAGGGCCTCGCGGCCGATGAAGTCGTGGTCGAACTTCACCATGTGGCCGTAGCCGAGCTCCCACGGGTTCAGGTAGTAGTCCTCGATCTTGTCGGAGACGAAGCTGCCGGCCACGGCGTTGACCGCTTCGTAGCTGTCGGCGCCGAGCCACTCGCGGTAGGGGCGGAGCTCCTCGCCGGTGTAGATGGCCGGCAACGGCGACGGGATCCAACCGGATTCGAGCGTGTTCGAGGGGTAGGCCCGGGAGCCGACAGCGAGCATGCCGAACTCCTGGCCGGCCTCCAGGATGGTGTCCCGAACCTGGTCGTAGGTCTCGTACGGCCCCCAGATTTCCAGCCCCGGAGCTCCAGCCATGCCGTGGCGCAGGGTGTGGACCTGGCGGCCGGCCACCTGCATGTTGTCCATGTTGAAGAACTTCAGCTGCTCCACCGGGCCGCCGTTGATCTTCTCGATGATCTTCCAGGCGTTCGGGCCCTGGATCTGGAAGCGCCAGTACTTGCGCTTCACGGGCTGGCCCATGGGCCGCGACGGCGACCGGCGGTCCACCTCGATGTCCACGTCGTAGCCGCCGGTTTCACCGTGGTAAATCAGCCAGTTGGCGGCAGGGGAGCGGCCCACGTAGACGTACTCGTCTTCAGCCTCGTGGAACAGGATGCCGTCGCCGATCACGTGTCCGGCCGGCGTGGTGGGCACGTACTGCTTGGCTTTGTTGACCGGGAAGTTGGCTACCGAGTTGATCGCGGTATCCGAAATCAGCTTCAGGGCGTCCTTGCCCTTGATGAACAGATTGTCCATGTGGTGCGACTGGTCGAACAGCACCGCGCTCTCACGCCAGGCGCGCTGCTCGCTGCGCCAGTTGGTGAATTCTGGGGCGACGACGGGGTAGATGTAGGCGCCGATCTGCGAGTTCCGCAGCATCTCGACGGTGTTGCCGGATTGGTCCAGGACTTCCTGGAGGTTCTTTGCGCTCATGGGTACTTGTCCTCCTAGATGCGGCTTGATTGTGACGCAGTGCACAACCCCAAGACACCTCGACTCTATATCTATGGAGGTAGTTATGTCGACGGTTTTTGCCGGAGGAAAATTCGCCGGCAAGGAAATAAGGCACGAAAATCTGCCTTTTTGATCGGCCGCGGCAGGCATAACGTGGTGGACACGAATCCAGCCCATCCGAGGGCGCGCGCCCAGCCAGGGCGACAGAAGCATGGAGGAGCCGCCATGACCGCAACAGCTCAGGTGACCGATTGCAGCGTCACCAACTGCTCTTTCAACGACCACACCGAATGCAACGCCGGGGCCATCACTGTTGCCGGCGGCGAAAACCACGCTGCCTGCGCCACGTTCATTGATACCGGTGCGCACGGCGGGCTGCCCAAGGTTCTGGCCGGGGTAGGTGCGTGCCAGCGGAGCGAGTGCGTGCACAACGACCACCTGATGTGCCAAGCTCCGGCGGTCCACGTGGGCCCGGGCGCCGATAACGCCGACTGCCTGACCTACGCACACCGGTAGCCAGCGACTCTGCGAGCCACCTGACCTACGCGCACCGGTAGGCCGCGCAAGATGCCCTTCCCGACTTCGTCAAGGGCCGACGTCGGGAAGACCACCTGGGTTTGTGGCCTCAGTGGGGCGGATCAGCGCTCCGCGGCAAGCACCGGAGCTTCCGCCGCGTGGACCCGATGGACGGCTTCGTTAAACTCCGCCTCGATCTCCGGCGTGGGCTTGTGCGTCAGGAGGCTGACGACGACGGCGACGACCACGTTGAGGATGAAGCCCGGAACAATCTCGTACATGGTGTCCGTGAGCGCCGACGTGCCCCAAACAAACACCGTTGCCGCACCGGCGACCATGCCGGAGAGTGCGCCGGCGACGGTGAGCTTCCGCCAGAACAAGCACAGGATGATGGTCGGGCCGAAGGAAGCGCCGAAGCCCGCCCACGCGAAGGCCACCAGGCCCAGGATGGTGTCATTGCGGCTCCAGGCCAGGATGCCCGCCACCAGGGAGACCACCAGCACACCCATCCGGCCGAGCATCACCTGGGTCTTGGCCGACGCGTATCTGCGCGCGAAGATCTTGTACAGATCCTCTACCAGCGCCGACGAGCAGACGATCAACTGCGACGACACCGTGCTCATGATCGCCGCCAGCACGGCCGCCAGCACAAATCCGGCGACGAACGGGTGGAAGAGGATCTGGGACAGGTCCAGGAAGACGGATTCGGCCGACTTGGCGTCCGTGAGGGAGTTGCCCGGGTTCTGCTGGAAGTAGGCCACGCCGACCAATGCGGTGGCGACGGCGCCAACGACGGTCAGCAGCATCCAGCCGATGCCGATCCGGCGGGCGGCTTTCGCCTCGGCGGGCGAACGCAGCGCCATGAAACGGACAATGATGTGCGGCTGCCCAAAGTAGCCCAGGCCCCACGCTGCAGCCGAGATGCCGGCGACGGCACCGCCGGTGAACAGGCTCAGGTGGTTCGGATCCACCTGCTGGATGGATTCGATGGTGGCGCCGAGGCCGCCGGTGGCGAAGACGCCGACAATCGGCACCAGGAGCAGGGCCGCGAACATCAACAGGCCTTGGGCGACGTCGGTGTAGCTGGCGCCGAGGAAGCCGCCGAACATGGTGTACAGGACCGTGACGCCGCCGACCACCAGCATGCCGATCTCATAGGTGGAGCCGAACGATGACTCGAAGAAGATGCCGCCGGCCACCATGCCGGAGGACACGTAGAAGGTGAAGAACACCAAAATGATCACACCGGAGACGACCCGCAGCAGGTGCGAGCGGTCCTTCAACCGGTTCTCCAGGAAGCTGGGAACGGTGATGGAGTCGTTGGACACTTCGGTGTAGGAGCGCAGCCGTGGGGCCACGAACTTCCAGTTGAGCCAGGCGCCGATGGTCAGGCCGATGGCGATCCAGGCCTCGAACAGGCCGCCGACGTAGAGCGCGCCCGGCAGCCCCATCAGCAGCCAGCCGGACATGTCCGAGGCGCCGGCGCTCAAGGCCGCGACGCCGGGCTTCAGGCCGCGGCCCGCCAGCATGTATTCGTCAAGGTCGCTGGTGCGCCGATAGGCCCACCAGCCGATAGCCAGCATGCCTGCCATGTAGATCAGCATGGCGATGATCTGGAAAATCTGGTCGTCCAAGTGGGGCCTCCCCGGTAGCGGTTCGGCGCCTCAGTATTCCAGCGACCCGCTGGTGGCGCCAGTCACAGGGCGTACCGCAGCGGGAATCCGGGCTAAATCGTTTCATCCATACGGTGAGCCGGCAGGGAAAAACTACCGATTGAGTTTCGCCAATCAGTGATAAGGTGTAGCCTCTATCTGCCCTCACTTCAACCCTTTGCCCGAAAGTTGCGTCATACCCAGATGCTGCTCCGTTTAATCCGCCATTATGGGCGCCCCTATCTTCCCTTCGTCTTCGCCGTAGTGGTGTTGCAGCTGATTGCCACCATCGCGGCGCTGTATCTGCCCAGCCTTAACGCCCAGATCATCGACGAGGGCGTTGCCCGCGGCGATACCGACTACATCTGGAGCACCGGCGGCGTGATGCTGACCGTCAGCTTTGTCCAGGTGGCCGCCGCGATCGCCGGCGTCTATTTCGGCTCCCGGGCCGCGATGGCGGTTGGCCGCGACTTGCGCCGCGGCATTTTCCACAAGGTCACCGGGTTTTCCGCCCGCGAAGTGGGCCAGTTCGGCGCACCCAGCCTGATCACCCGCGGCACCAACGATGTGCAGCAGGTGCAGATGCTGGTGCTGATGGGCCTGAACTTCATGGTGATGGCGCCCATCATGTGCGTCGGCGGCATCATCATGGCACTCCGCGAAGATTTGCAGCTGTCCTGGCTGGTGTGGGTCTCGGTGCCGCTGCTGTTCGTTGTGGTGGGCCTGCTGGTCTGGAAGCTGATGCCGCTCTTCCGCACCATGCAGCAGAAGATCGACAGCATTAAC
Source organism: Arthrobacter sp. B0316-1-20 (assembly GCF_059091865.1). Taxonomy (NCBI): domain Bacteria; kingdom Bacillati; phylum Actinomycetota; class Actinomycetes; order Micrococcales; family Micrococcaceae; genus Arthrobacter; species Arthrobacter sp. B0316-1-20. Next base: position 226,325 of record NZ_JBNHHC010000010.1, read on the forward strand.
GGCGTGCTCCGCGAGCAGATCACCGGCATCCGCGTGGTCCGGGCGTTCGTCCGCGAGCCGTACGAGGCCAAGCGCTTCGAGAAGGCCAACCGTGAACTGACCGATGTCTCGCTCTCGGTCGGCAACCTGTTCGTGCTGATGTTCCCCTCGATTGGCATGATCCTGCACTTGGCCACCGCCGCCGTGCTCTGGTTCGGCGGCCTGCGCGTGGACGCCGGTGAAATGCAGGTCGGCGCCTTGACCGCGTTCCTGCAGTACCTGCTGCAGATCCTGATGGCGGTGATGATGGGCACGTTCATGGCGATGATGATCCCGCGCGCCTCGGTCTGTGCCGAGCGCATCGGCGAGGTGCTCGACATCGAGCCTTCCGTGCATGAACCATCCGAGCCGGAAAAGGCACGCGAGCCCGCCGGAGTCGTCGAGTTCCGCAACGTGACCTTCGCCTATCCCGGCGCCGAGGTGCCGGTGCTGCGCAACGTCAGCTTCACCGCCCGGCCCGGGCAAACGACGGCCATCATCGGCAGTACCGGCGCCGGCAAGTCCACGCTGATCAGCATGCTGCCGCGGCTGTTCGACGCGGGCGACGGCGAGGTGCTGATCGACGGTGTTCCGGTCACCCACATGGCCCGCACGGACATCACCGACCGGGTTGCCCTGGTGCCGCAGCGGCCGTACCTGTTCTCCGGCACGGTGGCACACAACCTGCGCTTTGGCAATCCGGACGCCACGGACGAGGAGCTCTGGGAGGCGCTGCGCGTAGCCCAGGGCGAGGGCTTCGTCCGCGCCAAGGACAAGGGCCTGGAGTCGGCGGTCTCGCAGGGCGGCACCAACGTCTCCGGCGGCCAGCGCCAGCGGCTGTGCATCGCCCGGGCGCTGGTGGCCAAGCCCAAGGTCTACCTCTTCGACGACTCGTTCTCTGCGCTGGACGTGGCGACCGATGCCAGGCTGCGGGCCGCGCTGAAGGGGACCACCAAGGACGCCACCGTGATCATCGTGGCCCAGCGCGTGGCCACGATCATCGAGGCAGACCAGATTTTGGTGATGGAACACGGGCAGATCGTGGCCCGCGGCACCCACGAGGAGCTGCTGGAAAGCTCCGAGACATACCTGGAAATTGTTGATTCGCAGACCGCGGTGGAGGAAGTGGCATGAGCCCGGACAAAGAAACCCAGTCCGAGCTGGCCACCGGACCCGAGCCGGTGGCAGCGCCCACCCCGGCCGCTGCCGCGGAAGCCGAAGCCGAGGTCCTGGAGGAGCAGTTCCAGCCGGGCGAAGCCGACCAGGACTTCATGACCGGGACCCCGGTCCGCAAGGCGCAGCACTTCTGGCCGTCCGCCAAACGGCTGTTCGGCCTGCTGAAGCCGGAGAAGGCCGGCATCGCCCTGGTGCTGGCCATGGTGCTGGTGGCCGTGGTGCTCAACGTGATTGCGCCCAAGGTGCTGGGCAACGCCATGGACGTGATCTTCAACGGCGCGATCGGCATGAACCTGCCAGCCGGTGCCACCCAGGCGGAAGTCATCGCGGGGCTCCGCGCGCAGGGCCAGAACCAGTTCGCTGACCTGCTCTCCGGCATGGAACTGGTGCCCGGAGCGGGCATCGACTTCCAGCTGCTGGGCAAACTGATCCTGCTGGTGCTGGGGATGTACGTGGTCGCGTCGCTGTTCATGTGGCTGCAGGGCTGGCTGCTGAACCGGATCGTCATGAAGGTGGTCTTCGGGCTGCGCCGGGACGTGGAAGCCAAGCTGAACCGGCTGCCATTGAACTACTTCGACACCCGCCAGCGCGGCGACATGCTCTCCCGGGTGACCAACGACGTCGACAATATCCAGCAGGCACTGCAACAGGCCTTCGCGCAGCTGATCATGTCCGCGCTGAGCCTGCTGGGCATCACCATCATGATGTTCATTGTCTCCTGGCAGCTGGCCCTGATCGCCCTGATCGCCCTGCCGCTCTCCGCCGTCGGCGCCGGCATCATCGGCACCCGGAGCCAGAAACTGTTCACCGCCCAGTGGAAGCACACCGGTGCGCTGAACGGCCACATCGAGGAGTCGTTCAGCGGCCACGATCTGGTCCGCGCCTTCGGCCGCGAACAGCAGTCGGTGGAACAGTTCGACGAGAAGAACGAGGAGCTGTACAAAGCCTCGTTCGGTGCGCAGTTCGTCTCCGGAATGATCATGCCGGTGATGCAGTTCATCTCCTACCTGAGCTACGTGGGCATTGCCGTGGTCGGCGGCCTGCGGGTGGCATCGGGGTCGATGACCCTTGGCGATGCCACTGCGTTCATCCAGTACTCGCGGGAATTTAACCAGCCGCTGAGCCAGATGGCGGGCATGGCCAACATGCTGCAGTCCGGCGTTGCCTCCGCAGAGCGGGTTTTCGAGCTGCTCGACGCCGAGGAGCAGGAGCCGGACACGGCCACCCAGACGCTGCCGGCCAAGACCGACGGCCACGTGGAGTTCCACAACGTCAGCTTCAGCTACACCGCTGACAAGCCGCTGATCGAAGACCTCTCCTTCTCGGCGAACCCGGGGCAGACGGTAGCGATCGTGGGCCCGACCGGCGCGGGCAAGACCACGTTGGTGAACCTGGTGATGCGGTTCTACGAACTGGACGCCGGCCGGATCACGCTGGACGGCGTGGACATCACCGCGCTCAGCCGGGCCGAACTGCGGTCCAAGGTGGGCATGGTGCTGCAGGACGCGTGGCTGTTCGGCGGCTCCATTTTCGACAACATCCGCTACGGCAACCTGGACGCCACCGAGGAAGAAGTGATGGCGGCGGCCAAGGCCACCTATGTGGACCGCTTCGTGCGGGCGCTGCCGGACGGCTACGACACCGTGATCGACGAAGAGGGCAACAACGTTTCGGCCGGTGAGAAGCAGCTGATCACCATTGCCCGGGCGTTCCTGGCCAATCCGTCGCTGCTGATCCTGGACGAGGCCACCAGTTCGGTGGACACGCGCACCGAGCTGCTGGTCCAGCACGCGATGGCCGCGCTGCGCTCCGACCGGACCAGTTTTGTGATTGCGCACCGGCTCTCCACCATCCGGGACGCGGACGTGATCCTGGTGATGGAGGACGGCAAGATCGTGGAACAGGGCAACCACGCCACGCTGCTGGCCGCCGAAGGCCCGTACTACCGGCTCTACATGTCCCAGTTCGCTGCTGCCGCGGATCCGGTGCCCTGATTCGCTGAACCACGGGAATAACGACGGCGGTGCCCGGGTGAGGATTCGCATCCCACCTTCAGCGCCGCCGTCGTCGGTTAGACGGGTGTGCAGCCCTCGGCGATTTGCTCGGCGGCACGGCGCAGCGGCGGAAGATGGGCAGCGGTCGCCGCCTGCAGGGTGTCCGGCGTAGCCAGCATGTTGACGCCGACCGCGGCGACCACCGCTCCGGCGGTATCCCTGACCGGCACGGAGACGGTGCGGTGGCCGGACTGCAGTTCGCTGTCGTTGACCGCGTAGCCTTGCCGGCGGACCTGCTCGATCTCCAACCGGAAGCGCTCGGTGCTGTCGATGGTCTGCTCGGTCAGCCGGCTGAACTGGCTGCCGTCCAGGGCGGCTCGGAATTCGTCCTCGCTCAATCCCGCCATCAGGACCTTGCCCATCGATGAGGCGTGGGCCGGAATCCGGGCGCCGACGGTCAGCCCGGCGCGGATCATGCCGGGAACCCGGGTGGCCGCGATGCAAATGACGTCGCCGCCGGCCAGCACGCCGGCCGTGCACGGTTCGTCGAATTCGTCCGTCAGCCATTCCACGCCTTGGCGCGAGGCCAGCACCAAGGGAGAGCCGGACAGGTAGCCATAGCCCAGCTCCAGTGCCTGATGGGTCAGCGCGAACTTCTCCCCGTGGCAACGCACGTAGCCCAGCTGGACCAGCGTCCGCAGCACCCTGGCGGTGGCGGCCCTGTTCAATCCGGCCCGTGCCGCAACGTCGGCGGCGCGCATGGACGGATTGCCGTCGTCGAACACGCTCAGCACCGACAGCCCGCGCGCTAAAGTGCGCACGGACGGCTCGGCGCCGGGCCGGAGGGCAGGCTCGCTGGTGATGGTCATCACTGGAGAGGATACCCGGCCAGCCACCCGGCGGTGATGCTGGTTACACTGTGCGAAGCAGTGCTCTCAGTTCGTGTCGGGGCGGTCCTCGAGGACGCCCAGCACGGACGACTCCGGAACCCACATAACGTCACCGTGTTCGGCGTTCGCCGCCCGGCCCATCACGAACAGCAGGCCCGACAGCCGGTTGAGGTAGCGCCCGGTCTCGCGGTTGACCACGTCCCCGTGTTCGTCCAGGGCAGCCCAAACCGTTCGTTCGGCCCGGCGCACCGCGGTGCGGGCCTGGTAGAGCAGCGCGGCGGAGAGGGTTCCGCCGGGCAGCAGCATGCCGCTGAGATCGCCGGCTTCTTGCCTGAAGTGGTCGATGGCACGTTCCAGCCGTTCCGCGTGCTCGGGAATGATGCGCGCGTCGACCGGGAGGTCGCTGGGATAGGGCACCAGTAGGTCGGCCATCAGGTCAAAGAGATCGTTCTGCACGCTGACCAGCATGGCGTTGGCCTCGGGAGACAGCCCGCCGCTGGCCATGGCTACTGCCACGGCCGCATTGGCCGCATCCACCTCGGCGTGCGCGACCACCCGCAGATCGTCTTTGGACACTTCGCCGTGGCTGCCGAACAAGGTGCGCCCGGAGTCCCCGTAATGGTCGGTTTCCGTCTGGTTGTCCGCTGCTGATTCGCCACGTTCATTCATGCCTGCAACTATACTTACCGGGACGTTTGACATCGAAGAGCCACAGGAAGCCCGGGCTGTGTAACGCACCGGTGACAAGAGTGAGGACCATGATGAGCAACGAATACACCGGCCCCTTGCCGACGGCCGCCGAGGAAGCGGACGACGGGCTGCGGGGCTGGAAGACCGTCGACAAGACGGTTTTCTTCGTTTCGGGCGGCATTATTGTCGTCGTCTGCCTGCTGGGCATTTTCTTTACGGAGCAGGTTACCGAAGTCGCCGGGGCCCTTCTCAGCTGGGTGACCAGCACCTTCGGTTGGTTGTTCATCCTCGGAGCAACAGGATTCGTGGCGTTTTCGCTGGTGCTCGCCTTCGGCCGGTACGGCAATATCCCGCTCGCGCGCGAGGGCGAGACGACCGAGTTCTCCACGCTGTCCTGGATCGCCATGATGTTCAGTGCGGGCATGGGCATCGGCCTGATGTTCTTCGGCGTTTATGAACCGGTGACACATCTGGCCTCACCGCCGCCCTTCGTTGATGCTGCTCCCGGATCGCCCGAGGCAGCGAACAACGCCATGGCCTACACGCTCTTCCACTGGGGTCTGCATCCGTGGGCCATCTATTCGGTGGTGGGCCTTGCGCTGGCCTATTCCACTTACCGGATGGGGCGCGGAAACCTGATGAGCTCGCCTTTCCAAGCGATCTTCGGCAAAGAACGGATCGAGAAAAAAGGCTGGGGCAAGCCGATCGATATTCTGGCGATCATCTGCACCAAGTTCGGCTCGGCCACCTCGTTGGGCCTGGGCGCACTCCAGATCGCGGCCGGCCTGTCGCTGCTGCGAACCGGCCAGTTCCAGGAGAACCCGGGGACAGCGGCACCGATCCTGATCATCTGCGTGCTGACCGTCGGTGTGGTCATCTCCGCCGCGAGCGGGGTGTCCCGCGGCATCAAATGGCTGAGCAACACCAACATGTTGCTGGCAGCCGTGCTGCTGGTGTTCGTCTTTGTGCTCGGCCCCACCGTCTTCATCCTTGACCTGGTGCCGGCCTCGATCGGCGATTATCTGGCCAACCTGGTGCCGATGAGTTTCCATTCGGCCGTGTTCGGCGGCACCGAGTGGTTGGCCAACTGGACCATCTTCTACTGGGCCTGGTGGATCTCCTGGACGCCCTTCGTCGGGACCTTCATTGCCAAGATCTCCCGCGGCCGGACCATTAAGGAGTTCGTCCTGGGCGTGCTGCTGGTCCCTACCACCGTGAGTGTGATCTGGTTTTCCATCTTCGGCGGCGCCGGCATCCACCTTCAGCTGAACGGCGTAGACATTGCCGGGGCCGGAAACGAAGCGGCCGCGTTCTTTGCCACACTGCAGAACTATCCCTTCTTCATTGGTGCGGCCATCGTCGTCATGGTGCTGACTGCGGTGTTCTTTGTCAGCGGTGCCGACGCCGGCGCCGTGGTGCTCGGAACGCTGTCCTCCCGTGGACGCAAGGAACCGTGGAAGCCGCTGGTCATCCTTTGGGGAGTGCTTACCGGTGCGGTGGCGGCTGTGCTGTTGTTCGTCGGCGGCCTGAATGCTTTGCAGACGTTCACCATCCTGGCTTCCACGCCCTTCGTGCTGATCATGGTCGGCTTGTGCGTATCCCTGTACGTTGACCTGCGCAAGGATCCGTTGCGACAGCGGCGTCTGGGGCCGGTGCGCGGCGCGGTCAGTGTGCCCAGCAACGTGCCGTTTGCGGTGCCGACGTCCACGTCGGAAATCCCGGTGGTCGGACCGGAACAGCTGCCGCGCATCGATGGTTCCGGAAGCACGGACCACCCGGCCGGGGGCCTGCCCGAGGACGTCGGCGACGGCAAGAAACACGGACACCACGCGTAGCTAAATCCAAGAGGGTCGGGGCCGGCGAATATTCGCCGGCCCCGCTCCTTTGCTCTCTGGTTGTTGGCGAAGGCTAACCGAGCATGATCCCGGCGAAGAAGTCCGCCAGTTCCTGATGTGCGTCGAGCGACAGCACGTGGGCGACGTACTGGTCCGGCCGGACCACCACCAGGGCGCCCTGCCGGCGATCGATGCCACGCAGGTCGAAGATGTCATCCCCGGTCTTCAGGTCGGGAGTGAAGACTTTCTCGTAGTCCTTCAGGCCGAAGGGACCCTTCTGCGGGAACAGGAAGGATGGCACGTCGTTGGCGTCCAGTTCCCGGTGGCCCTGCTGGAAGACGGCGCGAACATCAAAGACTGCATCGGCGTCGGCTCCGGCGGGCGTGTAGCGCCGGACCGGAGAGTCTTCGGATTCGGCCAGGAACCGGCACAGTTCGGTCAACCGGGAGTCTGCCGCTCCGGGGTGGGCGGAGTCGGCGAAGGCGTAGATCCGCCAACGGCCGTCTGCTTGGGCAACGTGGCCCAACCCCACCGGTTTGGCGTCGGCCAGGCGGACAACCGGGGCCGAGTAGAACCGCTCGCCAATCGGGAAACCCTTGGCCAGATGCTCGTGGGTGCCCTCGCCGGTGATCATCGACGGCGGGTAGTCGGTGGCGAAGCCAGCAGTGAAGCGGCCGGCCTCGACGAATTGCCGTTCCACTTCCTCCGGGTCCAGGCCCTCGTCGTCGGGCCGGTTGGGGTCCCTCGGACGGGAGCTCATGGTCTTGGACCAGCGGGTGTCGAAGTCGATCAGCTCCTGGGCCACTGCCTGGCGCTCACCGGAGTAGGTGTCCAACAGCGTCTCGGGGCTGCGGCCTTCCAGGACTGCCGCGAGCTTCCAGCCCAGGTTGAAGCCATCCTGCATGGACACGTTCATCCCCTGGCCGGCTTTGGCGCTGTGTGTGTGGCAGGCGTCGCCGGCAATGAAGACCCGGGGCGTGCGGGTCCCGCGCTCCTCCGGAAGAACGTCGTCAAATCGGTCGGCAATGCGCTGGCCCACTTCGTAGACCGACCACCAGGCGATGTCCTTGACCTCCAGGGTGTAGGGATGGAGGACCCGCTGGGCCGCCTCAATGACCATGTCGGAGGTGAACCGCTTGCGGGCATCGCGGTCGGCTGGGTCGAGGTCGCCCAAATCGACGTAGAGCCGGACCAAGTAACCGCCCTCGCGCGGGATCAGCAGGATGTTGCCGCCGTTCGCGGACTGAATGGCGGCCTTGAAACGGACGTCCGGGAAATCAGTGACAGCCAGGACGTCCGCCACGCCCCAGGCGTGGTTGCGGGCGTCGCCGCGCAGCTCCACGCCGATCGATTTCCGTACCGCACTGCGGGCGCCGTCGCATCCCACCACGTACTTGGCGCGGACGGTCACCTCTTCCGACGGATTGTCGGCGTCGGTCCGGCGCATGGTCACCCGGACCGGGTAGTCACCCGATCCCTCGACCTCGACGCCGGTGACTTCCAGGCCGTAGTCCGGTTCCAGCCGGCTGGGGGACTTGCGCATGTGCTCCAGCAGGTAGTCCTGCATCCGGGCCTGGTTAACGATGACGTGCGGGTACTCGGACAGCCCGTCCGCAACGTCCTGGACTCGTCCGCTACGGACGATCCTTGAGCGGTCCTTGTCATCCGGCCGCCAGAACACCGTTTCGTTGACCCAGTACCCTTCGCGGACCAGGCGCTCGGCCAGGCCGAAGGCGTTGGAACATTTCGACGGTCCGGCAGGCCACGCCGTCGGCCTGCCCCAGCGCCAGCGGCCCTTCCCGTCGTTCCACCACGCGCGTGGTGATGCGCGGGAATTCAGCCAGCTGGGCGGCCAGGACCACCCCGGCCGGACCGGTACCCACCACCAGAACATCCACCTCCTCCGGCAAGTCGCCCTGGTTGTCCGGGCGGCCCGCCGCGGCCGGCCGGAATTCCGGATCACCTGGATGGTAGCCGTCTAGATAAAACTGCATGATGCTCCTGGAGGTTTGTCGGGCCGTGTCCGGGACCGGGTGTTCTCGGGTCGCCTCACATCGTAGTGATTGGCGCCACGGATCAACCAAGAGATTCTGTTCAGCAGAATTTTATGTAATGGGCAGTACACCGTCGTCGTGAAGTTCGCGCAACACTGCTTCGCAGCTGGCATGAAGGGCCTGGATGACTTCCGGCTGCTGGATATCGCCGGCGCGGGACAACGGAGAGCTGATCGATATGGCCATGGCGGCGGGCCGGCCTGCGGTTGCCAGCGGTGCGCCGACGGCGGCGAGGTCCGCTTCGGTGCGCCCGAGGTTAACGGCATACCCCTGCGTCCGTGCTTCCGCCAGTTCGTGCTGGAGGCCCTCCAGTTCCGCCGGCGCGAGGCTGCTGCCGCTTTGTTGCGCCGGCCTGCCGGTGTAGAGCTGCGCGACCGACGGCTCCGGGAGCGTGGCCAGGATGGCTTTGCCGGCGGAGGAGAGGTGGGCCGGAAGAACCGTGCCGGTGCGGTTGCCGACCCGTAGCAACTGCGGACCCTCCGCCGTGAACAGGTAGCGGACGGTAACGCCGACCCGTTCGACGAGGTTCACGGTTTCACGCACCGAGAGGGCCAGCGCCTCAAGGTGCGGGCGGGCGATGGAGACGGCGGTCCGGGCAGGGCCAGCGGCGGCGTCGGCGCGCAGGGCCGGTCCGGTGCAGTAGCGCCGCTGGTCATCTTGCAGGGCAAAGCCCCGGTACACCAGCATGGCCATGAGCCGGTGGGCAGTGGACGGGGCCACACCGAGCGCGTCGGCCGCGTCGGTGATCCGCAGCCAGTCCCGCTCCTGGAGAAGCATGATCAACTGCAGTGCCCGGTCGACGGAGTCCACGGCGTAGCCGGGCTTCTTCACGATGTTCATGTTCTGCACAGCAGAAGTTTAGGCTGGAAGCTCCGCGCTCACCGAGGGCATGGAGCCGTCCGTTGCAGGTCCGCCGTCCGCAAGCGGCTGCGGAAGATGCTGGGCAGTTAAGTTACCTGCGGGTAGCATGACGGAATGCACCTGATTTTCCGCACCCTGTTGCTGCTTGTCACGGCACGCCGCCGGCCAGCGCTGGGAATTTGGGATTCGTCCTCTTTATCCTTGCGCGTGCTGCCCACGGACATCGACATCGCCATGCACGTCAACAACGGGATGTACTTCTCGTTGATGGACCTCGGACGCTTCGAGCTGATGGTGCGCGCCGGCGTCTGGGACGTTTTCCGTCGCAAAGGCTGGTCGCCGGTGGTCAGCGCGGAAACCATTGCCTTCCGCAAGTCGCTCACGCTCGGCCAGCAGTACAGCATTGAAACTCGGATCATCGGCTTCGACGACCGCGCCATCTATTTTGAGCAGCGCATGGTTTCCGGCGGCGAGATGTACGCCCGCGCCTATATTGCCACCCGACTGGTCTCGAAGCAGGGGCCGGTCGCTAACGAGGAGATTTTCGCGGCGACCGGTCAGCAGCCGCCAGCCGATCTGGTGCTGCCCGCCTGGTTGCATGAATGGCGGGAGAACAACGCGCTGCCGAGCACCCGCCGTCCCGCTCCGCACCGCTGGGTGCGCTGACTCTGGTCGGCGGCACCTCGTTGCCCTACGCTATGGGGGAGGAGGTGAGCGGTCATGATCGCAGCACCCGGAGACCGCATCGTCATCAGGGGAAAGACGGTGGAATCAACGGACCGGCACGGCGAAGTCATCGAGGTCCGCGGCGCCGGCGGTGCCCCGCCTTACTTCGTCAGATTCGACGACGGACACGAGAGCGTGGTCTTCCCAGGCACCGACTGCAGCATCGAGCGCCCTGCCGGATAAGCGCCGCCGAGTAAGCCCGCTGCCGGCCAAGCATGACGGGCTGCCAGCCAAGCTGGCGACGGGCGGCCGGCAAAACACGCTGCCGGCCAAGCAGTCAGGGCTTACCCAGCCACCCGGCGCGCGCGGAGAACACTGTCCGTCATCATGCCGCTGTCGCCATCCGGTCCCGTGACCTCGCGCTCAACCGAGTCCACGGTCTCCAGAGCCCAGACTGGACCACCGAGCCCGAGCTCGGCGGCGAGTTCAGCTGCGGTGGGCAGCGCTTCCTCCGGCTCCGGGTGCTTGGACCACGGCGGAAACGATTCGTGGCCAACGATTAGCAGCCGGCCGCCGGGGGAAACAGCGCGAGCCCCCGCTGCGAGGATCGCGTTCCGCGGCAGCTCGACCGGTGAGTGGAGGAACTGAGCGCAGACCAGGTCGTACTGTTCGGTGGCTTCCCAGCCCGCCAGATCCTGCCGGCGCCAGTGGATCCGGTCCGCGACGCCGGCTTGTTGGGCGTGCAGTGCCGCCCGCTGCAGCGCGAGCGCTGACATGTCCAGGCCGGTGACCTGCCAGCCTTGTTCGGCGAGCCAGATGGCGTCGGCGCCCTCGCCGCATCCCAGTTCCAGCGCTTTGCCGGGGCGCAGGCCGGAGAGCTCACGGACCAGCATCGCGTTGGGCCGGCCGCTCCAGATTTGGTCCCGCTCAGCGTAAAAGGACTCCCAGAACTCGTCGGGATCCTTCGCATGGCCTTGATGGCAATGTTCCATGCCTCCAGACTCTACGCCGCGGCGCTTCCGCGCAGAACGCCGCAACCGCTTCTTCGCACCGCGTCGTTGGCTGGCGGCCGGCAGCGGACACCCGAGCCACGACGCGCCCGGGGAGGGGGAGAAATAAGGTGGGCACCGCCGTCGTTATGCCAAACGTGTGCCCGCGGCAACTACCGTGGGCCATCCCGACGAAAGGCCCGCTGGCGTGAACGTACCTCTATCCATCCTTGACCTGGCAACCATCGGCACGAACGAAACCGTGGGCGAAAGCCTGGCCGGCAGCGTGGCGTTGGCACAGCGGGCCGAAGAACTGGGATACCGGCGGGTCTGGTACGCCGAGCACCACAACATGGCGTCGATCGCTTCCTCGGCCACCAGCGTGCTGATCGCCCACGTGGCCGCCAACACCAGCACGATCCGGCTGGGCGCCGGCGGCATCATGCTGCCCAACCATGCCCCGCTGACCATCGCCGAGCAGTTCGGCACACTGGAAGCGTTGCACCCGGGCCGGATCGATCTGGGCCTGGGACGTGCGCCGGGCAGCGACCAGAACACCATGCGGGCGCTGCGCCGCGATCCGATGAGCGCCGATTCGTTTCCGCAGGACGTGCTGGAACTGCAGGGCTATCTCACCGGACAGACCCGGATCAAGGGCGTGGACGCGACGCCGGGCAAGGGCAGCAACGTGCCGCTGTACATCCTGGGCTCCTCGCTGTTCGGTGCCAAGCTGGCCGCTGCGTTGGGGCTGCCGTACTCGTTCGCCTCGCACTTCGCGCCGAACGCGCTGCAGGACGCCGTGGCGGTCTACCGCCGCGAATTCCAGCCCTCGGAGCAGCTCGCCGAACCGTACGTGATCGCCGGCGTGAACGCCATTGCCGCGGACACCAACGAGGAAGCGCAGGAGCAGTTCCGGATTGTCCGGCGCAGCCGGGTCTCGCTGCTGTTCGGCCGCGACCGTGGGTTCACGGATGAGGAAGCCGACCTGATCCTGGACTCGCCGCAGGGCCAGCACGTGGAGCAGATGGTCAAATATTCGGCCGTCGGTACGCCCGATGCCGTGACGGAGTATCTGGAGGGATTCGCCAAGCACGCTGATGCCGACGAGCTGATTGTGGCGTTCCAAGCACCGACGGTTGCGCAGCGGCTGCGCGCGCTGGAGCTGACCGCTCAGGCCAGAGGCCTTGCCGCCTGAGTTGGACGGTGCAAGGCGGCGCGCAAATGCTGCCGAGCGGTTTGTGGCGTAATCTCCGCCACAAACCGCGGTGCTGCTCGGGGCTGCCGGTACAGTGGTGCCGAATCCGGATCCGCAGTTTCGCAGGGATATCCCCGAGAAGGAGCAAATTATGAGTACAGCCGTAGTCGCGCGCCAGGGTGTTCTGGCCGACGCCCTCGTCCCCAGCACCGCCCTGGCCAACACCGCGCTGGTGGTCGGCGGCGCCGGCCTGACCGCTGTGATGGCGCAGCTGGCCGTGCCGCTGTGGCCGGTGCCGATCACCGGCCAGACCCTGGCCGTGCTGCTGGTCGGCAGCACCCTGGGCCCGGTGCGCGGGATGCTGGCGATGGCGCTGTACTGGGTGGCCGGTGTCGCCGGCATGCCGGTCTTCTCCGACGCCTCCTCCGGCCTGGCCGCCGCCGTCGGCCCGACCGGCGGCTACCTGGTGGGCTTCGTTGCCGCCGCGGGCCTAACCGGCTGGCTGGCCAAGCGCAACTGGGACAAGAAGTTCCTCGGCGCCACGGTCTCCTTCCTCGCCGGCACCGTGATCACCTTCGTCTTCGGCATGGCCTGGCTGTCCATCTCGCTGGGTGCCGATCTGCAGCAGACGCTGGAGTGGGGCCTGTACCCGTTCATCATCGGCGGCATCGTAAAGTCCCTGATCGCGGCCGCCGCCATGCCCGCCGCCTGGAAGCTGGCAGCCCGGCTGCCCAAGGACTCCTAGACCTTTCGGCCCGCAGCCGAACCATGACGCCGGTGCCCGAGTGGGGGTTCGCCTCACCCGGGCGCCGGCGTCTTTTTTGGTCCCTGTTGGGCGGCTAGGGCTGCGGGCACCCTTGGTTTCGAGCGGCGCGCAGGGTTGGGGGCGCGGGTTCTCATCGAGTGGCGAAAAGATGCACCGAACACGCCACAAAAAGACCATTTCGCTGCATCTTCCCGCCACTGGATTGCTGACAATCCGGAGACAGGCTCCGGGCCAGCTGCGGCGCCTTGTTTTGCGAGCAGATCGGATACGTTGGGAACGTGACGGCGCACCAAGGGATCCGCGACTTTGTGGAACGGCTGGGGAGGTTCAGGACGGGGCCAGCGAGCCGTAACTTCTTCTCCACGGAGCTGCCAGCGAACGCGGCACGCCGGCACAACGTCACCCGCTACTTTGAACAGATGCTGGAACGGCGGCCAACGGTCCTGCTGGTCGGGGAAGCCCCGGGCTACCGCGGCATGACCGTTACCGGCGTCCCGTTCACCAACAAGGCGCTGATCTCCGGCGACGACCCTTTCGGCATGTTCGGCCCGACCAACGGGTACCTGATGCCGCCGGAGGTGCTGACAGTGCCGGCCGAGCCCACCGCCACGGTGATGTGGAACGTGCTGGCCGAACTGGACTTCCTGCCGCTGCTGTGGAGCGCCTATCCGTTCCATCCGCACCAGCCCGGGCGGCCGCAGTCCAACCGCACGCCGTCGGCGCCGGAGATCGCGGCCGGCACGCTCTACTGGCAGGACCTGGCCCGGCTGTTCAGTATTGACGCAGTCGTCGCAGTGGGGAACATCGGGCACCGGAGCGTGACTGCCAGCGGGCTGGATGTACCCAAGATCCGCCACCCGGCCCATGGCGGCAAGGAACTGTTCCGGCAAGGCCTGCAGGACCTGCTGGACACCGGCGTCATCCGGAGGAACCAATGACGCTCGGCAGCTCCGGGCCCGGTGGGGGCGCTGCGGTCAATGAATCTGGCGCTCGGGTGACGACCAAAACGACTGTGCCGATCTGGCCCCTCCAGAGCTTTCCGGAAGGGCCAGATCGGTACAGCCGATGGATGGGGACTGCCGGTCGGGCTAGACGGCTTCGAGCACGCTGACGTAGTTGGCGATGGCCAGCCCGCCCATGTTGTGCACGGCGGCGCGCCGTGCCCCTGCCAGTTGCATGTCCCCGGCGGTGCCGGAGAGTTGCATGGCGGTGACCACGTGCTGCGAGACGCCGGTGGCGCCGACCGGGTGGCCCTTGGCCTTCAGGCCGCCGGACAGGTTCACCGGCAGCTTGCCGCCGCGGTACACCATGCCCTCCTCGATGGCCCGGCGGCCCTCGCCGGAGGCCGTCAGGCCCATGACCTCGTACATGATGAGTTCGGCGATGGTGAAGCAGTCATGCACCTCGGCCAGGTCCAGGTCGGCCAGGCCCACCCCGGCCATGCCCAGCGCCCGCTGCCACGCCGCGCGGCTGCCGGCGAAGGCGGTTGGATCGCGCTTCTCCGCCGGCATGAAGTCGTTGGCATGGCCGAAGCCGGCCAGCCGCACGGCAGCAGCTGCGGCACCGGAACGCGGCGCTTCCGTGCTGAGCACCACCGCGGCGGCGCCGTCCGAGACCGGCGAGCAGTCGGTCCGGCGCAGCGGCTCGGCCACCACCGGGTTCTTGTCCGAGACGGTCTGGCAGAACTCCTCGCCCAGGTCCTTGCGCAGCTGCGCGTACGGATTTGCCACCCCGTTGCGGTGGTTCTTCGCCGCGATCGAGCCAAGCACGTCACCCACCTCGCCGTAGCGCTTCTGGTAGTGCTTGGCCGTTTCGGCAAACAGCCCGGCGAAGCCTGTGGAACTCGGCTTGCCGGCCGCCTCGTAGTCGGCGCCGAGCAGGGCGGCACCCACCACGTCGGCACCGGCGTGGGTCATCTTCTCCGCGCCGATCACCAGCACGTTGCGCGCGGTGCCGGCCAGCAGCGACTTGGCGCCCTGCTGCACCGCGGCGGAGCCTGACGCGCAGGCGTTCTCCACCCGGGTGGCCGGCACGTTGGCCAGCTCATCGGAGACCTGCAGCGCCAGCGAGGATGCGAAGCCCAGCGGCACCATGCCGGAGTTGAACTGGCCCAGGTAGACCTCGTCGATCTGTCCCGGCTCCAGCCCGGCGTTGGCGACGGCCTCCCGGGCCACGCCCACGATCAGCGACTCCAGCGTCTCGTCCGCCAGCTTGCCGAACGGGGAGTGTCCCCAGCCGGTGAGCAGGATGTCTTTTCCGAAGTGTTCCTGCAGGCTCATCAGCGTGTTCCTTCCAGAGCGGTTTCCAGCTCGGCGTCCGGCTCCGTGTCCGGGGTTTGATCCAATCCAGGCGCGACGGCGAAGTCCGGCTCGGTCTTCTCCCGCACCTCGGCCACGGTGACCCCCGGCGCCAGGCGGACCAAGCGCAGCGAGGGGGCATCGCCGTCGTTATCAATATCAAAGACCGCCAGGTCGGTGATGATCCGGTCCACCACGCGCACGCCGGTGAGCGGCAGCGAGCATTCGTTGACGATCTTGGGGGTGCCGTCCTTGGCCACGTGCTCGGTCAGCACCAGCACGCGCGGGGTGCCGGCGACCAGGTCCATCGCGCCGCCCATGCCCTTGACCATCTTGCCCGGGATGGTCCAGTTGGCCAGGTCGCCGCTGGCGGACACCTGCATGGCGCCCAACACGGCGATCTTCACGTGGCCGCCACGGATCATGCCGAAGCTGGTGGCCGAGTCGAAGATGGAGCCGCCGGGCAGCACCGTGACGGTCTGCTTCCCGGCGTTGATCAGGTCCGCGTCCTCGTCGCCGTCGTACGGGAACGGGCCCATGCCCAGCAGCCCGTTCTCGCTCTGCAGCACCACCCGCACGCCGTCGGGCAGGTTGTTGGCCACCAGCGTGGGAATGCCGATGCCCAGGTTGACGTAGTCGCCGTCGTTCAGTTCGCTGGCGGCGATGGCCGCCATTTCATCTCGTGTCCAGGCCATGGTTCTCTCCTTCAGGGGTTGTCTTCAGGCGCCGACGACGGCGGGGCGGGGGCGGACGGTGCGCTGTTCGATGTCCTTGACGCGGTCGGACGCCTGCACCAGCCGCTGCACGTACACGCTGGGGGTGACGATGTGGTTCGGGTCAAGTTGGCCCGGTTCCACGATCACCTCGGCCTCGGCGATGGTGACGCGGCCCGCGGTGGCCACCACCGGGTTGAAGTTGCGGGCGGTGTGGCGGTAGATCAGGTTGCCGTCGGTGTCCGCGGTGTGCGCATGCACCAGCGCCAGGTCGGCCACAATGCCCCGTTCCTGCACGTACAGCTCGCCGTCGAACTCCTGGTGCGGCTTGCCCTCGGCGATCACCGTGCCCACGCCGGTCTTGGTGTAGAAAGCCGCGATGCCGGCGCCGCCGGCACGGAGCCGTTCGGCGAGCGTGCCCTGCGGGTTGAACTCAACCTCCAGGGTCCCGGCCAGGAACTGCTGGGCGAACAGCTTGTTTTCGCCCACGTAGGAGGCCAGCACCTTGCGGACCTGTCCGGCTTCGATCAGCACGCCCAAGCCCTTGCCGTCGATGCCCATGTTGTTGGACACCACGGTGAGGTTCTTGACGCCGGAATCACGCACCGCGTCGATCAGGTCCGCGGGGATGCCGGAGAGCCCGAACCCTCCCACCGCAATGGTCATGCCGTCATGCAGCACGCCTGCCAGCGCGGCGGCGGGTCCTGCGGTCAGTTTGGACATCTGCTTCCTCCTCGTTGAGTGCTTTCCCCTGCGGTGGGCCCACTGGTTCCTGCGGTACTGTCCATCTTGTGGACAACGTCTACCGGGCAGCCTAAAGGTGTTCCGTGCGTCACGTCAATGAGGCCACCAATGCGCTATTCACAGTGTGGACAGGGCCGGATAGACTGTCCACAATGTGGATTACGGTCGGGCGCGAAGGCTGCCAGTGGGCACCCGCCGGGCAAGAAGGGAACTCGATGCCGGAGAAACAAGTGCAGGGCGCCCAAGTGGTCAGCCGGGTGGCCAGGCTGCTGCGGATTGTGGGCCGCGCGCCGGAGACCGGGGCCGCCCTCGGCGACATTGTGCAGGCGTCCGGACTGACCCGGCCGACTGTCTACCGGCTGCTGAACTCGCTGGCCGCCGAGGGTCTGCTGGACCACCACGCCGAAACCGGCAACTGGCATCTGGGACCGGAGCTCTATGTGCTCGGCTCGGTGGCGGCCAGCCGGTTCGCCATCGAAGACCTGGCCCGGCCCAGCCTGCAGCGGCTGGCGGATGAGACCGGCGAGAGCGCGTTCCTCTCCATCCGCCGCGGCGACGAAACCGTCTGCCTGGTCCGGGTGGAGGGCAGCTTCCCGGTGCGCTCCTTCGTGCTGCACGAGGGCGTCCGCTTCCCGCTGGGCATCGCCTCCGCGGGGCTGGCCATCATGGCGTTCCTGGAGGCTGAGGAGATTGACCGGTTGCTTGACGACGGCGGTGCCCGGCTCCAGCGGTTCGGCCCGGCCCATGCGCCGGAAAAGATCCGCAGCAACTTGGCCGCGACCCGGGAGCGCGGCTATACCGTCAATCCCGGACTGATTCTGGAAGGCAGTTGGGGGATGGGCGCCGCCGTCTTTGACCGGCAGGGCCGGCCGGCCTGGGCACTGTCGCTGACCGGCATTGAGCAGCGCTTCCGCCCGGATCGGCAGGAGTTCCTGGGCAAACTGCTGCTCGAGGAAGCGCACAAGCTCACGCAGAAGCTGCGCGAGCAGCCCCACGCCGGCCGGTAGGCTCGGACACAGCCGCCCCTTCGGGGCCGGCACTTGGAGCACACGAGGAGGACCCATGGCCGAACACCGGCCGCTGCGCACCGCCGTGATCGGCTACGGCCTCTCCGGCCGGGTCTTCCACGCGCCGTTCCTGGCAGCTGCGAGCGAGTATTCGCTGGACGCGATCGTGACGTCCAGTCCGGAACGGGCGGCGCAGGCGGCAGCCACGCACCCCGGGGCGCGGATCGTAGCCACGGCGGACGAACTGTTGGCGGCCCCCGAGCTGCTGGACCTGGTGGTGGTGGCCACGCCGCCGGCCAGCCACTATCCGCTCGCCGATGCCGCCTTGAGCCGCGGCCTGCATGTGGTGGTGGACAAACCCTTTGTCCCGGTATCCGCCCACGGCGAGGCCTTGATCGCCAAGGCCCGGGCGGCAGGCATGGTGCTTTCCGTTTACCAAAACCGCCGCTGGGACGCTGATTTCCTGACCCTGAAGAAGCTGATCGACGGCGGCGAACTGGGCCAGGTGCACACCTTCGAATCACGCTTTGAGCGCTGGAAACCGGAGGGGCTGCGGGCATGGAAGGAGACGGCGGGCGTCACCGAGGGCGGCGGCATGCTCTTCGATCTGGGCGTGCACTTGATCGACCAGGCGCTCACGCTCTTCGGTCCGGCCGAAACGGTCTACGGCGAGACCGCCCGCCACACCACGTCCGCCGGAGACGCAGCCGAAGCAGCGGCAGAGTCCGCGGCCGGATCCGGCCCGGACGAGGACGCGTTTGTCTCGCTGCTGCACGAATCCGGCGTGCGCTCGCGGCTATCCATGAATCTGATCTCCGCGCTGCCCGCTCCGCGGTTCCGCGTCCTCGGCTCGGCTGCCGCCTTCACGACCTGGGGGTTGGACGGCCAGGAGGCTGCACTCAATGCCGGTGCCGTGCCCGGGTCGGACGGTTATGGTGTGGAACCCGAAGAACACTGGGGCACCCTGGGCACGCCGGGGGACACCCGCAAGGTTCCGTCCGAGCGCGGCGCCTACCCGGAGTTCTACCGTCAACTGGCCGCGGCCATCAACGGCGGCGCCCCCGTGCCGGTGGAGCCGGCGGACGCCGTCGCGGCCATCCGCATCATCGAGGAGATCCACCGGCAAAACCGGGCCTAAGGCCGGCATGCCGCGATCCCGGACAGCGGCATCCCGTCAATCGTCGTCCGGGCCAATGAACCGCGCCGGCGCGGCATGCGGAATGTGCCAGCCGTAATGCAGCGAGACCACGCGCAGCCCGAACACCACTGCGGCCACGCCGATCGCTGCCGCCGTCCCGTAGATCCCGACCAACCACAGAACAACCACCAGTGCCGAGCCCAGCATCGCCGGCACGACGTACAGGTCGTCGGGGTTGAACAATTGCGGCACCCGGTTGGCAACGACATCGCGCAGCATTCCGCCGCCCACGGCTGTGGTCAGGCCCAGCAGCGCCGAAGCAACAGGGTTCATGCCCAGGCTCAGGGCCTTAACGGTTCCGGTGATGCAGAACAGGGCCAACCCGCCGGCGTCGAAGATCAACAGCGGACGCTGGAACCGCTCGACCCTGTGGAAGAGGAAGAACACCAGCAGCGCCGCCAGCACCGGCGGGATGAAATAGACCGGATTGTTGAAGGCACTCGGGACGGTGCCCAGAATCAGGTCCCGGATGATTCCGCCGCCCAAACCGGCCAGTGCACCCAGGAACAGCGACCCGATAATGTCGAACTTCCGGCGGGCTGCCAAGATGCAACCGGACATGGCAAAGAAGAAGGTGCCGAAGAGGTCCAGTATCAAGCCGATGGTCATGCCTGCCATCCAATCATCGTTCGCTCCGGTTCACACCGCGGCGCCGGCACCGATCAGCACGGCGGAAAGAGCCGGCCGCATGGGTTGTCCGCATGCCGTCAGCCGGCCCGCCCGTAGCGGTGCTCGGGCCGCCCGGTGGTGCCGTAGCGCAGATGGATCTCCACCGCACCGTCGTCGGCCAGGGCGGACAAATAGCGTTGCGCGGTGGCCCGTGAGACGCCGACCGACTGGGCCACTTCCGCCGCCGAACGCTGCAGTCCGGACGCCAGCGCTTCCAGCACGGCGGCCTCGGTGGCCGACCGGGTGCGGGCAGCCACCGCCGCCTCGGCCGGATGCAGCGCATGGAGCGCCCGGTCAACGGTGTCCTGGTCCACCGCCGGCTGCTCGGCCAACAGCCGCCGGTACCGGGCGTAGGCACGCAGCTTCCGCGCCAGTTCCTCGGCGGTGAACGGCTTGATCAGGTAACCCAGCGCACCGCGGCGCAGGGCCTTGCGGACCGACGGGGCGTCCGCTGCTGCGGTCAACATGATGGTGTCCACGTCGACCTTGCGCAGCAAATCCAGCCCCAGCGCGTCCGGCAGGTACACGTCCAGCAGCATCAGGTCCGGCGCATGCCCGTGCACGGTGCGCAGAGCCTGCTCCGCCGTTCCGACCGGTGCCAGCGCGCTGAAGCCCGGGACGGAATCCACATAGCTGGCATGCAGGCGCCCCACGTGAAAGTCGTCGTCCACAATCAGTACCTGCAGGTTAGTCATGGTTTGCTCCTGGTGATGCGGGTTCAACGGTGCCCGGCAGCCGGGCACAGAATACGGCGCCGGGGCCGCCCGGACGCCCGGGATCTGCCACCCAGACGTCTCCGCCCCGGCGGCGCGCGAGCCGGCGGATCAGCGACAAGCCGAAGCCTTGGCCGTGAATGTCCGGCAGTTCTGCTTGACCGGCCACGGACTCGGCCACCGCCCCGTCGACGGCCGCGTCAGTGGCCTCTGCCGGCCTGTTCTGGGAGCGGTCGCCCGCCGTCGAAAAGCCTTCGGCAAAGATCCGCTCAACCCCCGTACCGCCGTCTGCTGCCGTGCCATCGGGGAGCCCGGGCAGTCCGTCCCCGGAGTCTGCGACCACCAGGTGCAGCGTTCCGGCGACGTCGGTCAGTTCGTCCATGATCTCCACCTCCACCCATCGGTCCGGAGCGCTGCCGTGCACTGCTGCCCGGACGGCGTTGTCCACCAGGTTCCCGATCACGGTGGTCACGTCCTGCGGATCGGTGACCCGGCCGCGGACCAGCGTTTCCGGCCCGACGCGCAGCGTTACGCCGCGCTCGGCCGCCTCCATGCTTTTGGCGCCGATGAAGGCCTGCAAGTACGCATCCTGCAGCAGCTCGGCCTGTTCGGCGGGGTAGTTCAGCGGGCCGGTCTGCATGATCGACGTGAGGTAGTCCTGCGCGTGGCTGGGGTTCCCGGTGGCCAGCAGGCCGGAGATCGTGTGCAGCCGGTTGGCGAACTCGTGTCTTTGCGCGCGCAGCGCAGTGCTCAGCGCGCCCACGGCATCCAGCTGCCTGGTCAGGGACTGGACGGCGGTGCGGTCGCGCAGCATGATCACCCAGCCCAGTTCGGGGGCACGCGGAACGACCGGGCCGGTGCCGGTCCCGGGCCGGTAGCCGCGCCGGCCGGGGGTGCGGCTGGCCTGCACCTCCCGGGCGGAGAGGATCAGCACGCGGGGACCAACCACCAGCTCCACCGTCGGCGACTGCGGGTCCGCGGCATCGAGCAGCCGGCTCAGTGCGTCCGGCAGGCCGGATTCCTCCAGGCCGGGCAGCGGCAGCCCCTCCAACGGCCGGCCGACCAGATCGGCATCAATGGCGAAACCCAGCAAGCGTTTAGCCTCGCGATTGAACACGGTGATCCTGCGCTCGGCGGAAACGCCGATAACGCCCTCGTCCACGCCGCGCAGCACCGCCTCCTGGTCCTGGGTGAGGGCGGCAATCTCCTCGGGCTCGAGTCCCAGCGTCAGCCGCTTGAGCCGCCGGCCCAGCAGCAGTGACGCCGCCAAGCCAAGTGCCAGCGCTCCGGCAGTGGTGGCCGCGATGGGCAGGATGTTGCTGACCAGGGATTGCAGCACGTCCTGGCTGGAGAAGCCCACGCTGACCTCGCCCACCACGGTTGTTGAACCGGGGGCGAACACGGGGACTTTGGCACGCGCCGAATGACCCAGAGTGCCCTGTTCCTGTTCGGTGACCTCACGGCCGGCCAGCGCTTCGGAGGGGTCGGTGCTGACCATCCGGCCCAGCTCCGCCGGGTTGGGATGCGCCAGCCGCAGGCCGGAATCGTCGGTGATCACTACGAACAGCGCGCGGGTCCGCCGCCGGACGTCTTCGGCCTGGTCCTGCAGCGGACCGCCCGCCAAGGCCTTGGCGGAAAGCTGGTCCGGCCCCGCTTCCGCCAGTGCGGCGGTTTCGGTGCGGACATCGCCCGAGGCTGCAACGGCGCGGGCCACAGCCAGGGCCTGGCGTTCCGCATCTTCGCCCAGCCGCTGATAGGTCAACCAACCCAGCACCACCGCGGAGAGCAGCAGCACCAGCGCCACCACGCCTACCTGGAGCAGCAGCATGCGCGCGGAGAAGCCCATCCGCGGGCGGCGGTCGCCCCCGTTCTCCATGGTGCCTCCCGGGGCGGCCTGCGGCCGGTGATGTGAGCTAAATGAGCAAAACGTGCGCAATAAGCAGTATGCACCTGAAGTGGGCGAAACCGCCACCAGTGATCCGCACCACCCTAGAGTCTGTAGGGCCGGTCACACCGGCAGTTTTTATACAAAGGAGTTGCTGTGCTGGTATTTCTCGGCTTTGCAATGATCGCGGTCTTCATGGCGCTGATCATGACCAAGAAACTGACACCCGTTCTGGCCCTGATTATTGTGCCGACGATCTTCGGCCTCTTCGCCGGTGCGGGCCTCGGCCTGGGCGACATGGTCCTCGAGTCGATGAAGTCGTTGACGTCCACAGCAGCTCTGCTGATGTTCGCCATCATCTTCTTCGGCCTGATGATCGACGTCGGGCTGTTCGACCCCTTGGTGCGCTTCATCCTGCGCACCCTGGGCAACGACCCGGCCAAGGTGGTGCTGGGCACCGCGGTGCTGGCCGCCGTCGTCTCGCTGGACGGCGATGGGTCCACCACCTTTATCCTCACCACGGCCGCCATGCTGCCGATCTATCTGCGGCTGGGCATGAGCCCGGTGGTGCTGACCTGCGTGGCCGGCCTGGCCAACGGCACCATGAACATTGTCCCCTGGGGTGGCCCGACGGCCCGCGCTGCTGCTGCGCTGGATGTGTCTCCCTCCGACGTTTTCGTGCCGATGATCCCGTCCCTGTTGGCCGGCATGGTCATCGTGATGGTGTTCGCCTGGACGCTCGGCCTGAGCGAGCGCAAGCGCCTGGCCGGCGGCAACGCCAAGGCCGCTGCCAAGGGTAAGCCCGACCTGTGGGCTGATGCTGCGGAGAACAACGACGGCGGCGCCGGCACCTCCCGCGGCAATGCCGGCTCGATCTTCGGCGGCCGTGGCGGACGCAGCGCCGGCAAACCGGTTCCTGGCACCTCCCCGGTCGGCACGGCTCCGGCCGGCGGCTCGGTGGCAGTCCTGGAAGCACCCGCAGAGGAGAACACTTCCGTCGGATCGCTGACCGATTCGGCGCTGGATCCGAACCGTCCCACCCTGCGCCCGCACCTGTTCTGGTTCAACCTGGCCCTGACGGTAGCGGTCATGGTGATCCTGGTGCTGGACGTCGTTCCGCTGGCCTACGTGTTCATGGTCGGCGCCGCCATCGCTCTGGTGGTCAACTTCCCGAACGTCAAGGAGCAGGCAGCCCAGCTGGTCGCGCACGGCAAGAGCATCGTGGCCGTCGTGTCCATGGTGATGGCCGCAGGCGTGCTGACCGGCGTGCTCAACGGCACCGGCATGGTGGATGCCATGGCCGCCTGGCTGGTGGATATCATTCCGGATTCGATGGGCCCGTTCATGGCCGTGATCACCGGCCTGCTCAGCATCCCGATGACGTTCTTCATGAGCAACGACGCGTTCTACTTCGGCGTGCTGCCGGTGCTGAGCGAAACCGCTGCGCACTTCGGCATCGCCCCGGCCGAGATGGCCCGGGCTTCGATCACCGGACAGCCCGTGCACATGCAGAGCCCGCTGGTCCCGGCCATCCTGCTGCTGGTCTCGCTGGCCAGCGTGGAGTTGGGCGACCACCACAAGAAGGTGCTCTGGCGTGCGGCCATCATCTCGCTGGTCATGCTGGCGGTCGGCATCTTGCTCGGCGCCATCCCCTGGGGCTGAGCCACCACCACAGTAATGACGGCGGTGCCCGGGTTCTGGTCTTGACCAGCCCGGGCGCCGCCGGCATTTAACGCCTCGTCCTCCAGAGGCTATCCGTGTGGCATGCCGGGGTGGTCCGTGTTGAGGAAACGCACTCTCCAGCAGCGAAAAGAATGTTTCTCAAACAGTTAAATAAATGCAGATAAACATTCAGTGTTTCTGCTTCGCCCACGGCGAACGGAATATTGGCCTTAAAGAATTTCACTGGATATAATCCGAGTAGGCAGCCAAATTCCCGCATTCCGACGCCGATCACGAAATAGTTTTCAACTTCCATCAGGCTACGACTGCAGGAAACCCCAAGCCAGCCGTCGTGATGAAACTCTTCGGAACCGTCTTATCGCGGCGGACAACCAAGACCACCACGACGACGGAAGCTCTCGGCGGTGCAGCCCGTGAGGAGATGCGGATGCCCCTATCCCCTGAAGAACAACAGCAGCTCGAGGCCATAGAGCACTACCTCGGCCTGGAGGACCCTGATCTTGCACAGAAACTCCGGTCAGGATTTGACGGTACTTCCGTCAAGGTACCCAGTATCTGGGTGCCGCTGATGCTGCTGATCGGGATTATGGCTCTGCCCGTGGGTATCGCTGCGAAGCTTGCGGGCGTCGCCCTCATCGGATTCGTTCTCGCCGCGGCCCGAGCCTACGGAGTTTTCAGCAATTCTCGTGTTGAAAATCCTCAGGGCAACACGCGGGAAAAAAGCCGGGAAAAGCCGGAAAGGCGTTAGCAACAGAATGACGGGCGCGATCTGCCGAGAGACGTGCCGCGTCCAAGCATTGATTGAAGGAGGTAAGTGTGACACAGGACAAAATTGTCTTCACCCTGACGGCGTCACCACACACAGGCGGCGAACGGGTTTTCCGCGACAGCATCGAACTGGTCGTTGAACATGGCGTCGGGGGCGCAATTTTCACACCGGTCGACATCGGCAGTACGCAGGCCGTCCTGCAAGGGGAGATCATCGCTGATCTCCGTTTAGTCACCGAGCGTGGACTGGCGGAATACCTGGAGGACACTTTGGCGTCGAAGGAGAGCATCCACCTGGACCTCACCTTGGAGTTGGAGGCCGACGGCCACCCCCTGTCCGTCGCCCGCGCGGCAGCCGCCTGAGACCCTAGCCCAGCAGCAGGGCGACAAGCAGGACGGCGGGCAGCGAGAGCATTGAGCTGAGGAAGATAATGTCCCGGACCAGGGTGGACTGCATCTTGAACTGGCTGGCGAACAAAAACACGTTCTGCGCAGTGGGCAAGGCGGCCATGACCACAACGCCGAGCAGCGGGGTGCCGTCCAACTGGAAGAGGAAGTGCCCGACCACCCACGCGAGGGCCGGCATGAGCAGAAGTTTCACCACCGTGCCCAGTGCCACGTCCGCGCGCAGGCTCCGCTGGGTCAGTGGCTTCTGTCCGTACAGGCTCATGCCGAACAGCATGAGCAGCAAGGGGATGGAGGCGTTGCCCACCATTTCTATCGGTGCCCAGAGCACCTCCGGAAGGTGCACCCCGGTCAGGGCCATCAGGGCTCCGACGGCGGTAGCAACGGTGACGGGGTTAAGGATGGATCGCACGACGCTGCGCCATAGCGGGGCAGCCGCGGGAGCACCGCCGTCGGGATGGAGGGGTTTAGCGGCAGCAGCCTTCCGCTGGCACCACGCGAAAATGGATAAGTAGATCGGCGCGATGACCAGCAACTGGGCCAGCAGCACCGAAACCACCGGGTCTGCGCTGCCCACTGCGTAGAGGGCGATCGGTACGCCGATGTTCCCGGCGTTCACGTAGGTGGAGGCCATGGCACCACCGGCCGTTTGTGCGGCCGACCGCCGCATCAGGAAGCGGCTGAACAGCGCATAGAGCGTGCCCGCAACGGCCGCCGTGATCAACGCAATGGGGGTGTAGACGCCGACCACCGACGCGAGGTCAGTGTCCGCGAGCAACACCAGCATCAGCGCCGGATTGGTGATGTAGAAGATCACCGGCGTGAGCCCGCGCTGCATGTCCGGCGCCTTTTGCGGCAAGATAGCCGCGGCCGCGAAGCCCACCGCAACGATCACCAGCACTACGCCGAAGCCGAGCAGCACTCCTTCCACGGAACCTCCTGAAATCACGGCAATGTCCGGCCGGCCAGAAACGGCCGACCGGACAGAGCATCACACGGTAGAACGGAAAAATCCGCCCGCCCCGCAGCGTGCGGGGCGGGCGGAAGGTCCTAGCGGACCAGGCTGGGGCGCTTGGGGTCGAATTCCCAGCCCTGCACCAAGTACTGCATGGAGACGGCGTCGTCGCGCGCGCCGAGGCCATGCTCCAGGTACAGGGCATTCGCCTCGGCCAGCCGCTCGCGGTCCAGTTCCACGCCCAGCCCCGGGGCCTGCGGCACCTTGATCTCGCCGTCGCGGATCAGCAGCGGTTCCTTGGTCAGGCCCTGGCCGTCCTGCCAGATCCAGTGCGTGTCCAGCGCGGTGATTTCGCCCGGGGCGGCCGCGCCGACCTGGGTGAACATGGCCAGGGAGATGTCGAAGTGGTTGTTCGAGTGCGAACCCCAGGTCAGGCCGAACTCGTTGCACAGCTGTGCCACGCGGACCGAGCCGGCCATGGTCCAGAAGTGCGGATCGGCCAGCGGAATGTCGACGGCGTTGGTGCGCACCGCGTGGGCCATTTCGCGCCAATCGGTGGCGATCATGTTCGTGGCGGTCTGCAGTCCGGTGGCCCGGCGGAACTCTGCCATCACCTCGCGGCCGGAGAACTTGCCTTCGGCGCCGCAGGGGTCTTCGGCGTACGCCACCACGCCCTGCATCCGCTTGCCCAGCCGGATGGCGTCCTGCAGCAGCCAGCCGCCGTTCGGGTCCAGCGTGATGCGCGCGTCCGGGAAGCGCTCCTTGAGCGCGGTCACCGCGTCGACCTCCAGGTCGCCGGCCTGGACGCCGCCCTTGAGCTTGAAGTCCTGGAAGCCATAGCGGGCCTGCGCTGCCTCGGCCAAACGGACCACGGCCTCCGGGGTCATCGCCTCTTCCCGGCGCACCCGCTCCCAGTCGTCCGCCCCGTTGGGCTCGCGCAGGTACGGCAGGTCGGTGGCGTCCGGGTTGCCCACGTAGAACAGGTAGCCGAGCATCGGCACCGCGTCGCGCTGCTGGCCATCGCCGAGCAGTTCGGCCACGGGAACACCGAGGAACTGTCCGTGCAGGTCCAGCAAAGCGGATTCGACGGCGGTCACGGCGTGCACGGTGGTGCGCAGGTCGAAGGTCTGCAGCCCGCGGCCGCCGGAGTCGCGGTCGGCGAACGCGGCGGCGATTTCCCGCAGCAGGCTGCGGAAGCGGGCCACCGGCCGGCCGGTGATCATGGCGCCGGCGTCCTCGATGGTGGTGCGGATCTTCTCGCCGCCGGGGACTTCGCCCAAGCCGGTGCGGCCGTCGGAATCGGTCACGATGACCACGTTCCGGGTGAAGAACGGACCGTGCGCCCCGGAGAGGTTCAGCAGCATCGAGTCGTGCCCGGCGACCGGGACCACCTCGACCGCGGCAATGGTGGGTTGGTTGCTCATGCGTTACTCTCCTGCGCGTTCGATGGTGCCGTCGATGCGCCGGTTCAGCTGCCACGGGTTGGACTGCTGCAGGGGTACCGGCAGCAGGGCGTCCGGGATGTTCTGGTACGCCACCGGGCGGAGGAACCGCTCGATCGCCAGCGTGCCCACCGACGTGGTCCGGGTATCCGAGGTGGCCGGGAAGGGGCCGCCGTGGACCATCGCGTGTCCCACTTCGACGCCGGTCGGCCAGCCATTGGCCAGGATGCGGCCCACCTTGCGCTCCAGCACCGGCAGCAGCGGGGCCACCGTCGGCTGGTCCTCCTCGGTCATATGCAAGGTGGCGGTCAGCTGGCCTTCCAGCCGCTTAGCCGACGCCAGCAGGTCCTCGGTGGACGTGTAGCGGACCATCAGCGATGCCGCACCGAAGATCTCCTCGTGCAGCACATTGTTGGCTAGGAAGGTGGGGACGTCGGTGCCGAACACGGCCGGGGCCGGGGCGTTCTCCGTGGCTCCGACCTGGCCGCGGGCCACCAGGTCCACGCCATCCTGCTTGCCCAGCGACTCGACGCCGGCGGTCCAGGAGTCGGCGATGCCGCGGGTCAGCATGGTCTGGCCGGCGGCCGGGGCCATGGCGCGGTTAACGGCAGCCGCGAAAGCGTCTCCGGCTTCGCCGGCCGGGACGAAGACCAGGCCCGGTGCCGTGCAGAGCTGGCCGCTGGAACCGGTGACCGAAGCGACGTAGGCGGAGGCCAGCGCGTCCAGGCCGCCCTTGAGCGCGCCGTCGAAGAAGAATACCGGGTTAATCGAGCTCATCTCGGCGTAGACCGGGATCGGTTCGGGGCGTGCGGCGGCGGTGGCCACCAGGGCGGTGCCGCCGGAGCGGGAACCGGTGAACCCGACGGCCTTGATGGCCGGGTCGGAGACCAGCGCCTGGCCGATGCTGGCGCCGGGACCGTAGATCAGCGAGAACACACCCGGGTGCAGACCGGCGTCGCGCACGGCGTCGGCGATGGCGTGGCCGACGATTTCGCTGGTGCCTGGGTGGGCGTTGTGGGCCTTGAAGACTACCGGGCAGCCGGCGGCCAGCGCCGAGGCGGTGTCGCCGCCGGCGGTGGAGAAAGCCAGCGGGAAGTTGCTGGCGCCGAATACGGCAACCGGGCCCAGCGGGACCTTGCGCTGCCGGATGTCCGCCCGCGGCATCGGCTGGCGGTCCGGCAGGGCAGGATCAATGCGGACGCCACGGTGGTCGCCCTGGCGCACCACCGACGCAAAGAGACGCAGCTGGCCGGTGGTGCGGCCGCGTTCGCCGTTCAGCCGGGCAGCGGGGAGACCGGTTTCGGCCATCGCACGCGCGACCAGCTCTTCACCGACGGCTTCGATGTTGTCGGCGATCTTCTCCAGGAAGGCGGCGTGCGTTTCGGGATCCAGCGAGCTGAAAGATTCGAAAGCTTCCTCGGCCGCAGCAGTGGCGGTCGCGAGCTGGGCTGCGTCAATGAGGCTGTAGGCCGGTTCGAGGACTTCGTTGGTGGCAGGGTCGAAGCCGTTGACGGTGCCGCCGGTACCGGTGACGGATTCGCCGGCAATGATCGAATGGCCTGTCAGAGTTGTCTGCGTGGTGGGCATCGGGTGCTCCTTCTTACTGCTTCTTTACTGCGGTTGGTCGGCTGTAGCTGAGGGCCGGAAAGCGGCCGCCCGTCTCGGGCGGCCGCTTCGGGCCAAGAGAGCCGCCCGGGATCCCCGTGCTGAGCAAAGCGAAGCCGGGGCAGGCGGCGAACGCTAGGCGTTCTGCAGGGCAGCGTCCGCCGGGCGGATGCCGGCGGCGTCGATCAGGGCCGACAGGTCGGCGATGTCCTTCTCGGTCAGATCCTGCAGCGGCGGACGGACCAGGCCCCCGTCGCGGCCGACGGCCTTCAGGCCGCCCTTGACGATGGAGACACCATAGCCCTTAACCCGGTCACGGATGTCCAGGTAGGGGAGGACGAAGCGGTTGAGCTTCTCGGTCACGGCGTCGCGGTCCTGGTTGCGGACGTCGCGGTAGAAGTCCAGGGCGAACTCCGGCACGAAGTTGTACATGGCGGAGGAGTAGGTGCTCATGCCCAGCTGCAGCAGCGGCAGCGCAAAAGTCTCCGCGGTCGGAAGTCCGCCCAGGTAGAACAGCCGGTCGCCGTTCTTGGCGTAGACCTTGGTGAGGTGTTCGATGTCGCCCAGGGCGTCCTTGAAGCCGATGAAGTTCGTGTGCCGGTCGGCCAGTGCAGCCACGGTGTCCGCGGAATAGATGGCGTTGGCACGGTTGTAGACGATGACACCAATGCTGGTGGCGGCGCAGACGGCTGACACGTGGGCCAACAGGCCTGCCTGGTCGCATTCGGTCAGGTACGGCGGCAGCAGCAGCAACCCTTCTGCGCCCGCGGCCTCAGCATCCTTGGCATTCTGGATCGCTTGGGCGGTGGAACCACCGGCGGAAGCGAGCACGGGAACCCGGCTGCCGGCTTCCTCGACCGCCATGCGGACCACGCGGGCCGACTCTGCCGGAGTCAGGCTGAAGCCTTCTCCCGTTCCGCCGGCGGCAAACAGGCCGGCAACATCGAAGCTGGACTGCCAGTCCAAGTGCTTGCGGTAAGCGGCTTCGTCAACGTTCAATTCCGCGTCGAAGGCCGTGACCGGAAAGGACAGCAGCCCGTCCTTGAGCTTGTCTGCGAGTTCTTGGGGCGTGTACTGGGCCACGTGCATCTTCCTTTGCATTGGTGCCGGAGGCGGCGGGATTGAATGCGTTGGTTCCACCCTAGGAAGGCGGATGATGCCTGTCCAAGCCCTCTTTTGTATGGATTGATGCCCTAAGAGTATTGAGGTTCAGAAAGGCGGCGGTGGGCGGCAGCTAGGAGGCTTTGGCCCAGACGCTGTCCAGCATTCTGCGCAACGCGGGGTTGTGCGAGTTCCGGTTCCAAATGGCATGCAGCTCCACCGAGTCCGGCGCGAGTTCGGGCAGATGCAAGTAGCTGACGCCATCCACTC
Organism: Arthrobacter sp. B0316-1-20; assembly: GCF_059091865.1. Lineage (NCBI taxonomy): Bacteria > Bacillati > Actinomycetota > Actinomycetes > Micrococcales > Micrococcaceae > Arthrobacter > Arthrobacter sp. B0316-1-20. The sequence goes on from NZ_JBNHHC010000010.1 coordinate 256,914, forward strand.
CCAGCAGTTGTGCCGATTCGGGCACGAAGGCCACGCCTCGGCCGGCCGCGACCAGCGCCACCACGGTCAGGATCTGGCTGACGGTGTGCGCGACGTTGCCGTGCTCGATCGGGATTTGGCGCACCACCAGATCGTAGAAATAGCGCGCCTTGATCGGTGAATGCATGATGAGCGGCACGTCTTTCAGGTCGGCCACGGCAAGCGGACGTGCCAGTTGGTCCAGCGGATGCCCGCTGGGAACAGCGAGCATCAGGTTCTCCGACAACATCAGATGCGATTCGAAGAGGTCTGTGTCAAAGGGCGGGCGGGCCAGCCCCAGGTCAAGGTCGCCGTCCATAATGGCCTGGATTTGCTCCCCGGTCACCAGTTCCTCGAGTTCGACGTCGACATCGGGCAGTTCCAGTGCGATCTCGGCGAGCAGGGGTCCAAGTACGCTGAAGGCGGTGGCGGCAGTGAAGCCGATCCGGATCTCACCCGCCCGGCCAGCGGCGATGCGGCGTGCCGTCCGGGGCGCCCGGTCCGCCGACACCACCAGCTTCCGCGCCTCGGAGAGAAAAGCGTGGCCGGCGGCGGTCAATGCCACCTTACGGTTGTCCCGCTCCAAGAGTTCGACGCCGATGCTGCGCTCCAGTTTCTGGATCTGCCTGCTGAGCGGGGGCTGGGTCATGCTCAGCCGCTCGGCGGCTCGGCCGAAATGCAACTCTTCGGCGACAGCGATGAAACTTCGGGCCTGGTCCAAGGTGAACATGATGCCTTTCAAGTATCATTCAATGCACTAATGGGCTTGGACATGCATCATAGTCTCTTTCTAGGCTCGATGTCCGAGCCACTAGTGACCTGTCTCATATGAGTCGGGTCATGGCCGAGACCCGTTCGAACATCGCTGTTCATCGAGCAAGGAGCCCGAAGTGAAAGCACTCTCCATCCGCCGGACCGTTCTAGGTCTGACCGCTGCCTCTGCTGCGCTGGCGTTGACCGCTTGCGGCGGCAACGTTGGGGGCGGCACTGCCGCCGAGGGGGACACCTTCCCCAACGGCCCCATCACCCTGACGGTCGGCCAGGCTCCGGGCGGGTCTACGGACCTGATCGCGCGCACCGCGGCCGAAGGCATGGCGGATGAGCTCGGCGTCGCCGTTCCGGTGGTGAACAAGCCCGGTGCCAACGGCGCCCTGGCAACGCAGGAAGTCGCGGCAATGAAGCCCGACGGACAGAACCTCGTCCTGCTGAATGCCTCGCTGATCACCATCACTCCGCTGGCAGTGTCTGAAGGCGAAGCCGTCAGCCTTGACGACCTGGACGTCATCAAGGGCCTTTCCCAGGACGACTACGTGTTGGTGGCCAGCGCCGAGTCCGGTTTTGAAAACCTGAACGATATCAAGAACAGCTCCAAGAAGCTGACCTTCGGCACCACCGGCGTGGGCACCGGCTCGCAGCTGTCCCAGGCCATCCTGTTCGCCCAGGCCGAGATCAAGGGCACCGCGGTGCCGTTCGATTCGGGTTCCCCTGCGCTGACCGCTGTTATGGGCAACCAAGTCCAGTTGGCCACCATTCAGCTGGGCGAAGCCAAGCCGCAGATCGACGCCGGCAAAGTCAAGCCGATCGTCGTCTTCTCCGACGAGCGCAACACCTTCCTGCCGGACGTCCCCACCGCCATTGAAGAAGGCTACGAAGTTCCGGTGTCCCAGTACCGCGCCCTGGCTGCCCCGAAGGGCCTGCCTGAAGATGTGAAGGCCAAGCTGGTCGAGTCGGTCGAGGCCGCCCAGGCCACCGATACGTACAAGGCCTTCAACGAGAAGAACATGCTGACCCCGAAGGAAATCTCCGGCGAGGAAGTCGTCCAGCAGTGGAACGACTTGGCTGCCAAGTACAAGGAGCTCACCGAGAAGTACGACATCTCGCTGGCCGGCG